>CANRHJ010000055.1 GCA_947630355.1 Candidatus Gastranaerophilales bacterium
GTTTCTGCTCTCCTTGCTGTCGCTATTCTTGTTTTAATCCGTATTTTTGAACTGAAAATATTATCCGGTAATCTTAAACACCAGCGTAAAATAAAAATTTCTTTTGTATGCAAATATAAAGATTATGGAGATATCTATAAAAAAATCATTGACCTGTTCCCGGATATAACGGATTATAACCATAAATCGCTTGATGATGACGGCGAAACTCTTAAAATTAATGCAAAAATTATGTCATCTGAAAAAAATCCCGTTGTTCATATCTATAAAATACTTGATGAAATTCATAATCTTCAATCTGTCAGTGTTAAGGAGATATTTGATTAATATTTTAAAATAATGGTATAATTAATTTGGTGTAAGTATGCAAAAGACAGAAAAATTATATTCCGATATCCCGCCCACAAGGTTGAGAAACAGAAAAGAAAAAATGAGAAAAGCCCATAATTATAAATTCTGGACTTGGGTTGCCGATAGGGTTTTCTTTAGGATGCTCAGCCACAGGTTTTATGCTTTAAGAATTAAAAATCTTGAAGCTTTCAAGGAAAAAAGAAATCCTGATTTCCCAAACATAATTTATGCTCCGCATATGAACTGGTGGGATGGTATTGTCGGTTATAATTTGATGAGAAGAGCTTTTAAAGTACGCCCGAGAATGATGATTGAAGAAATGAACAGATTTCCTCTGTTCGCGTTTATCGGTGCTTTCCCGGTAAATAAGGCCTCTGCTCAGGAAGCTTTGAAATCTTTAAAATATATTGTAGACGATTTGAAATCTCCCGATATGGGGTTTTGGATTTTCCCTCAAGGTATTGTTAAACCGCCAAATTACAGGCCTATTGAGTTCCAAACCGGACTCGCTTATATTGCTCTTAATGTAGCTAAAAAACACGGAGGTGTTAACCTTATACCTCTTGCTGTTAATTATACATTCCTGCGCGAGGACAGACCCGAATGCCTTGCTCAAGTCGGCGAACCTATTATTATTACTGCAGATACCGCTAATTTCGACAGACACGAATTCACTTCTAAACTTCAACAGGACTTTGAAAAATTATGTGATGAACAGTTGGCCTCCTTCTCAAAAGGCGAAGTTACGGGCTATGAATACATATTCAGACAAGACCTGCCTTGGAACAGAAAAATTGAAAAAAAACTTAAAAATGTCGCTCTCGAAAATGTCAGTCAAGATTAAATTCTGCCGGAAAAAATCGGCATAATCAGTTTTGATAAGCCGTTTAAAATATATAAATCCGTCAAGATACTGCAGCTGCGCCTTTATATGTGATTTATATTATATTCGCTTAAATCTTTATTTTTGTAACAATTTTCTTATTTTTAGGAATTTTTTATACAAAAAAATACTTTATATTAACAGTAAGGTTAATAGGTAATATATGGATAAGGCTCAAGAACTTGAGCTTGATATTCAATACGTTAAATCCGTATTGAATAAATGCTCAAACTTATACTCAAATATATTATTACAAATAGAAAACAGACATAAAACAGTCAATAAAAGAACCGATTTTATTTGTTTTCAGTTAAAATCCTTTTTTAATTTAGGCAAATCACCCGGCGGTATATTAAAAAGGTAAGCTGCTTTACGGCTAAAATTCCCGATTATACATTTGATTAACTCTCAAAGTATCCGATATAAGGCAGATTTCTAAAATAACCTTTATAATCCAATCCGTATCCCGCCACAAATTTGTTCCCTATTTCAAAACCGTAAAAATCAGGTTCAATTTCAATTTGTCTTGCGCATTTTTTGTTTAATAAAGATACGAATAAAACTTTCTTCGGATGATGTTTTATTTTAAATAAATCAGTTAAAAATCTTGCGGTTAACCCCGTGTCTATTATATCTTCCACTATTATTACGTTCTTGTTATTTAAGTTCGGCAGAGTTAAATCTATTGCCTGAAGATTATTAGATGATTTTGTTTCGTTACCGTAACTTGATATTCTTATAAATTCCATCTGTACATTGTGTTTAAATCTTTTTACCAAATCGGAACAGAATATTACCGAACCTTTTAAAACACAAATTGTATATATGTCTTCGTCAGGGGGAAAACACTCCTCTATCTTAGGCGCCATTTCGTCAAGTTTATCCTGTATCTCTTTTTCGCTTATCAGTAATTTTAGATTTTTTATATCTTTATCCGAATCACTCATGTTTCAATGTCTCCATTTCAATCCTATACATAGGAATGTCTGCGGCTCTTAATTTTTCGCTTACTCCGGCACCTATTGCCCATAAAACTTCTTTATCTTTGCATAATAATAAAATTTTATCCCTGTCATGTTCCGGTATATTCTTATTGATAAAATATTTCTTTAACTTCATTTTACCTTGCATGCCGAACGGTTGTATTATATCTCCGTTCCTTCTCGTCCTTAATGTTAAAGGGAAATATTCTTTTTTTATGTCCGCGTATGCCTTATTACTTATTGCTTTCGGATATTTCTCCGGTTTCTCTTTATTCTCTTCAATTGTTATTTTATATTGGTTATTTATTGTGTATGTCCCGATTTTATCAATTGTTACTTCTTCTTCAATTTTCTTATAGTTGTCGGCATGCACAAAATAAGTATATTTATGCGATACAAAAAGCCATAAGTCATTTGTAACGGATAACGTTTTACCTGTTTTCGATTTCTGATTTTCGGTTATAAAATTAATTAATTCCTGTATCTTTGAAAAACTCGGCTCTAAGTCATTTTTTACAAGAAGTTTATATACAAAATGCTGCTTTATTGCTGAATTTAATATCAAAAAATTTTGGGTTAGCCACTTATCTCCTATTGTTATTTGCTTCTCAATATTCTCCATTAATTCATTTATTACTTTATTGTTACCCGATGCTATCTCGGCAAGAGTTATTAACGAATTCTCTATGTTGGGATTTATTAACTTTATTGCCGGCATGATGTTGTGCCTTATATTATTTCTTGCATATTTTGTGTTGGCGTTACTTGAATCATTATTCGGATAAAGTTCATTTTTTATGCAGTATTCTTCAATATCTTTTCTTGAAAAATTTAAAATCGGACGAATTACCTTAAATCCGCCCAAATCACGGATTTCACGAATTCCTTCCAAGCCGTTCAACCCTGTCCCTTTTATAATCCTGTATAAAATTGTTTCTGCATTATCGCTTTTCGTGTGAGCCGTTAATATGGCATCCGCTTCAAATTCTTCCGCACATCTTTTAAAAAAATCATACCTCATTTCGCGTGCCGCCAGCTCAGAGGCTTTTAAACCCTCTGCCAATGTATCCGATATAAACGTGATATCGTTTTCTTCACAAAATGCCAGACATCTTTCCTTCTCGGCTTCCGATTCCTTTCCGCGCCAGTTGTGATTTAAATGTGCAGCAACCAGTAAAAAACCGTATTCCTTTGAAAGCTTATTCATAATATCTAAAAGACACATTGAATCCCATCCGCCGGAAAATCCTACTATTATTGTTGTTTCACAGCTGATATTTATGTATTTTTGTAATATATTTTTTACTGTTTCTTTCATTTCTTTATTATATCAGATTTTACTCTAACATGTCTTCCATTGTTTTAATTTTATGTTTTTTATTATATTTATCCAGCGCTTCGGCACATTTTGTTAAGTCCCAAAATTCGTTTGTTATATTTATTGTACCGGCTACAGGAATAAACATTGTATTTTCTCCTTCTTTCGGTATAAACAGCCATTCTCTGAATGTTTTATTACTCTTGTCGTTTATTGTGTCATAATTTAATAATAATGTCTTTACTTCTTTTGTTTCGGATAATAATATACTCATTAACGGATATATACTATGCCAAATATACCTTCTTAATTCGTTGTTACCAAAACTTGATATCTCTTCATGTTCTGCAGGTACATACAGCAGCTGCTTTGTATTTTTTAATTCATTTTTTAAATATTCCACATTTTTATTCCAATAGTAATCGTGATACAATTGCCAGCAAGTTTGAGTTATTCCGCAAATTAATATAACGCATATATAATTTGTAAATTTTATTTTATTTTTTTCTTCTTTATCTAATCCTTTGCCGCCCTTGAACTCCGACTTATCGCTGCCGTTCGGGTGCTCACCTTCTATTGCTGCCGCTCCAAAATCTTGCTCAGGTTCTTTATCGTTAAATTCTCGCGGACATATTATATCCGATATCCACATACAAACAAATAATAACGGAATCAGCCAGCAAGGTATTGTTCTTAAATGCTGTTCCCACATCGGATATATTGATAATTCGGGTGTGTTTGATAATCTTATAAACATACATAAAAATACCGCTGATATCAAAATCAACAGATTATTTGTTAATAATGTTTTTCTGAACATTAACATTATGATTATTGCAAGTGCAGTTATTGTAAATGATATGTTTAAATTAAATAATACAATTGAAAAATTATATGCTTCTTGTAAAAATCTAGAAATTTCACTTCCTTCATCCTCTACTCTCAGCATATATACTATATTAAATATTGATGAAAGCAGTGAACCTATTCCTATATAAGTTTTTACCAATTGATTTTTTAAATTTGTTTCTTTAGTTACATAGTGAAATGAAGCAATAAAGAAAATTATGCCTAAAAATACTACATATTCAAATGTTCCGAACATTATTATCAACAGGCAGGTAATATAAAATATATCTTTTTTTGTATAATTTATTTTTGAAGCCAAATAATTCCATAAAATAAAATGGAACATAGAACCTATAATACTTTCCACTACCGAAAAAATGGAGAAGGTAAGGTTGATACCGCCGTAGATAAACAAATTCCAAAATAATATATCGGTTCTTCCCGTACGTTTTGTTAATTTATAGTTCCAGTATAAAATTAAAAGCGGAAGGAAGAACTGCACAAAAGTATAAATATGCATTAGAATAAATTTGTTTGAAATAAGCAAGATTTTATATGCGAATACTACGGGCAATTCCATAAAAGCCAGCATAAAAAATCTCGGATGTTCCCAATCTATCTGTAATTCCATAGAACCGTTTGCCAGATGATTTAATAATTCAATTATATAGAAACTGCCGTCTTCATATATCCCTCTTAATACAATTGTTGCATATCCTATGTGTATAAATGAGATTATTATAAATATCCATTTTAAAATATTAAATTGTTTATTTTTTTCCAGTTCTTCCATATCAAAACTCCTCATAGGAATTATAACTTTTAATAAATCAATTTTGCAACCGAAAAAACTAATCTTAACAATAATCTTGTCGGGAATTGAGAATATGAAACTTAATATTAAGATATATACAAGGAAGGAGTAAACAGTAAATATGTTGTATAAAGTATTTGAAACTGATGATTTATTGGATATGAAAGAAACAGACAGGCAAGTAGTAGAACTAATGGAAAATAACGGTTGTCATTTAAAATTAGCCGGTCTTAAGAAAAATCAGGAAATTGAACCGCATATGTCGCATACCAACGTAACTTTGTATATTACGGATGGAGAACTGGAAATAACATTCCCAAATGATAACAATTGTTCTTGCCAGGCGTGCGGATGTGAGATATCTGAAGATGATAAAAATGACAGAAAATATAAATTAAAAAAAGGTCAATTATTTTTATTTGAAAAAGATGTTGTACATAGCATCAAAGCTCTTAAGGATACAACATTCTTGCTTATAAAGATTTAATCCGTGTGAAAGATTTTGCCATTTGCCGCGCACTGAAGCTTTAAACATACACAAGGATTATTGAGCTTATCTTTACGACAAAGACTCAGATGAAACGAACTGTAAAAATAGTTCGTTTCTTTTTGACTAATTTAAAGAACAAGTTATAATAAAGATATGAAGAAGGAATTAAGAAATATATTAATCGGAATAATAATTATTCTGAATTTAGCGGCGGTCAGAGCTTTTGCTTCCGATAATTTATCATCCGAAATTATAAACGATATGTATATTCAAAAACGTATCAGTGATATCGGATTAAAGCTGTTAAATGCGAATAAGATTGATAAAAGAATGATATTTGTTTATAACAGCAAATATTCAAAAATAAATGCGGAACCGGGTTTAACAAGGCGTGAAATAGTTTTATATGATAAATCAATTCAATTTGCTTCGGATGATGATGAAATAGCTGCATTTTTGGCAAGAGAAATAAGTAAAACGGAAGAGTCGTATACAGGTATTTGGCGCGGTTTGGTTTCTTCCGTTCAAATTAAGTGTGCGCCTAAAAAATATCAAATCTTCTTTGATAAAAGAGCCGTTGATTATATGGTAAAAGCAGGATATAACCCCATAGCTTTGATTACGTTTATGAATAAATCATATCCGCAAAAAAGATTTGATAAATTTTCAAGAACGAATTTGACTTCTAAACGGCTTGCAAATATTTATGAGTATATTTATACGAAGTATCCGTATTTCTTAAAACATAATGAGTATCTTGAAAGTGATTCATATCAAAATTTTCTGTTAACCTCATCCGAAAACAGAAAAAAGCTTATGGAAAAGATAAAAGCAGGTTCTAAGAAAGAAATAAATTATGAATAGATTAAAAATTTTATTTGTAATGTCTCTTCTGATGAGCGGCAGCTGCTTTGCATTCGTAAGAGATGAATTTGCCGATGAAATCCTTAAAGATACAGAACCCGTTAAACCTGTTACAAATTTAAATTATAATTATGAATCTTGCGAGAAAATTCCTATAAAGCTCAAAATAAAACAAAATATAAGCACAAAAAAAGACGGTGTATATGACGGGCAGGAAGTCCTGTTTGAAGTAAGGCAGAATGTAAAATATAATAATAAGATTATTTTAAAACAAGGAGACTTGGTGAAAGCAACGGTTGACGGATATTTAAGCAGAGGAATGAACGGAATACCCGCTTCAATAATTTTGGATAATTTTGAGATGTCCGGTATTGACAGTAAAAAAATCAAGGGATTTTATAAAAAACGCGGGCTGAATCTGTCATTAATGGTATATCCGATAAAATGGGCGTTGACTCCGATACCGGGTGTAGGTTCGTTAACTAACTTTATTCTCGGCGGAAATGCTCATATAACTTCTCGTGATACCGTTGTAATATACTATTACCCGAATTGGGGTAAAACTAAAGAAAGCAGTCCTATTGACTAACTGTTATGCCTGTTGCTAAATTATAAAAAAGGAAAAAACATGAATGATATTTTTAAACAAATAATAATAAAACATACAGATAAAATAGATTTCTTTTTAATCGGGAAATCGATTATGGAATTGGTCTTATTTTTGATAACAATAAGACTGATAAATAAGGCGCTTCAATTGTTTTTTGATAAGCTTATTTCAAAAATTTCTCATCCCGAAACGAGAAAGCAGTACGCAACAATAAGACAGTTGGGGGTATATCTTATAGATGCAGTGTTAATACTCTTTTTTGCAACAAATATTTTGGGAAATTTCGGAATAGATATGAAACCGATACTGGCGACGGCTGGTGTATTAGGCGTAGCGGTCGGTTTCGGAGGTAAAAAATTTGTTGAAGATTTATTTACGGGACTTTCAATAATACTTACAGGACAGGTTCGTGTCGGTGATTTCGTTACCATAAATAATTCAACGGGAACTGTTGAAAAAGTTACTCTTACAATGATTATTATAAGAACCTTTAACGGGGATGTTCATTTCTTACGAAACGGACAGATTGATACCATAATCAACCAAACAAAAGATTTTTCCATGCCGCTGTTTCACGTAAATGTTGCATATAAGACAAATATAACTCATGCAATCCGTGTCTTAAAAGAATTGGGACACGAATTAAGAGAAATGCCTGAGTATTCTCAATATGTATTATCCGAAACGGAAGTTTTCGGTTTGAATGAGTTTTTTGATTCAAGTATTGAAATATTATGCAGAATTAAAACTACTCCCCACGAACAATGGATGGTAAAACGAAAATTTAATCAAATGATTAAAGAAAGATTTGAAAAAGAAGGAATTGAAATTCCATTCCCGCAAGTTGTTTTAAACAAACCGGCCGAACAAGAAGGGCAGGAAGTATAAATGATTTTGATTACGGGCGGTGCTGGATACATAGGCAGCCACTGTGCTTTAGCTCTTTTAAACCGAAACGAAAAAATTGTCATTATTGATAATTTGGATAACGGACATATTGAAACAATAAATGCCTTGAAAAATATCGGAAATGTTGAATTTATTAAAGGTGATTTGAAAAATAAAAAAGATATTGAATTTATTTTTAAAAATTTTGATATAGATACACTAATGCATTTTGCCGGTTATATTCAGGTGGAAGAAAGTACGCAAAATCCATCAAAATACTATGAAAATAACATTATCGGAACAATAAATTTATTGAATACAATGGTTGAATATAACGTAAAAAAGATAATATTTTCATCCACATGTGCAATATACGGAGAGCCTGAATATCTGCCTATAGATGAAAACCACCCAAAAAATCCGTTAAATCCTTACGGTAAAACTAAATTAATTATTGAAGAGATGTTGGATGATTACGATAAGGCTTATGACATAAAATCGGTAAGGCTCAGATATTTCAATGTAGCAGGTGCTGACTGCTCGGCCGGAATAGGTGAATGGCATCAACCTGAAACTCATTTAATTCCAAATATATTAAAATCTGTGTTTGAAAAAGAAAAAATTTTTAATATATTCGGAAATGATTATGATACTTTTGACGGCACTTGTATCAGAGACTACGTAAATGTAGAGGATTTGGCTTGTGCGCATGTTCTTGCTTTAGAATATTTGAAAAAAGAAAATAAAACTGAATGTATAAATATAGGTACAAGTCAGGGTAACAGCGTAAAAGAAATTTTTGATACCGTAAAATTAATTAGCGGAAAAAATATTCCCGTAGAATTTAAACCCAGAAGAGCTGGGGATGCAGCCAAACTTATTGCTGATACGAAAAAGGCACGTAAAATTCTGAATTGGGAACCCGCTCATTCCTTGCATGACAGTATAAAATCAGCATATTTATGGGAAAAATCCAAACTTGCCCGGCTTAATTTTGATGTATAATAATAGCAAATAATAAAAAAGAAAGGTAATAAGTGGGAAAAGATAATTTAGTATCGGGAATGCGCTCTACCGGAAAATTACATCTCGGACACTATATGGGCGTTTTGACTAATTGGGTTAAACTGCAGGAAGAATATAATTGTTTCTATTTTGTCGCTGATTGGCATGCTCTTACCACAAAATATGATTCTACCGAAAATTTGAAGCAGGATAAATTGGATGTGGTTATCGATTGGCTGGCATGCGGTATAAATCCTGATAAATCTACTGTTTATTACCAATCAAATGTATTACAGATAGCTGAATTACATGTTTTATTAAGTATGATAACGCCTAATAATTGGGTAGAACGTGACCCTACGTTGAAGGATATGGTTAAAATAATAAAAAATAAAGACGGAGACAAAAGTGAAAATGTTCCCCAGTTAAACTACGGTTTATTAGGGTATCCGATATTAATGTCGGCGGATATAATGGCGATGAATGGTGCTGTTGTTCCCGTAGGCGTTGACCAATTGGCTCATCTTGAGATTACCCGCGATATCGCCCGCAGATTTAATAATATTTATAAAACCGAACTGTTTAACGAACCTGCGCCCAAATTAACTCAAATCCCTTTGTTAATGGGTGTTGACGGACAAAAGATGGGTAAATCTTTCCATAACGATATTAAAATTTCCGATGATGAAGAAACTACTTCAAAAAAAATTATGCAGTGTATTACAGACAGAAGCCGTGCAAGAAAAGATGACCCGGGACACCCCGATAAATGCGAAGTCGCCTATAAATATTATGAAATTTTTTCAGACAGTGAAACGTTAAATCAGGTTAATTGCGAATGTAAGGCCGGACAGCGCGGCTGTGCGGATTGCAAACGCCAATTGGGTAAAATTATCAATGATAAATTTGCTCCGATTAGAGAAAAAAGAAAAGATTATGAAAAAGATTTAGACAGAGTATACGATATTATTCGTGAAGGAAATAAAAAAGCTTCAATCGAAGCTGAAAAAACACTGAAAAAAGTCAGAGATGCCGTAAATATCTAAGGTTATATTATGGAAAATAAAATAAAGGTATTAACAATATTCGGGACAAGGCCTGAGGCAATAAAAATGGCGCCTTTAATTACGGAAATTGAAAAAAATTCCGAGTATTTTGAAAGTATTGTCTGCGTTACCGCTCAACATAGGCAAATGCTTGATCAGGTGCTTCATCTGTTTAATATCAAACCTGATTACGACCTTGATATAATGAAAAATAATCAAAATTTATGGTCTTTGACTAGTGATGTCCTTCTGAAAACAAAAGATGTCATTGAAAAAGTTAATCCCGATGTTGTTTTGGTACACGGTGATACAACAACATCTATGGCGGCAGCTTTAAGCGCTTTTTATGCTAAAATTCCCGTCGGGCATGTTGAAGCGGGATTAAGAACATTCAATAAATATTATCCTTTCCCGGAAGAAATAAACAGAGTTTTTGCGGATAGCATCTGTACATACCATTTTGCTCCGACCGATGAGTCTTGCGAAAACTTGATAAAATCACAAATCCCCGAAGAACATATCTATAAAACAGGCAATACGGTAATAGATGCACTTTTATATACCGTTAAAAATATTGATGAGAGTAAATATAATTTTAACCTTAATCCCAATTTAAAAACAATTCTGCTAACATCCCACCGCAGAGAAAATTTCGGCGAGCCTATTAAAAATATATGTAAAGCTTGTCTTGAATTGGCGGAAAAAAATAAAGATATTCAGATAGTATACCCTGTTCATCCAAATCCCAATGTCAAAGAGCCTGTTTATGAATTACTGGGCGGAAAAGACAGAATTAATTTAATTCAGCCTTTGGAATATGAAGAATTTTGCGCGCTTATGAAAATGTCGCATATTATATTGACTGATTCGGGCGGAGTGCAGGAAGAAGCACCTTCATTGGGTAAGCCGGTTCTGGTTTTAAGAGATACTACGGAACGTCCCGAAGCTGTTAAATACGGTACGGTAAAACTTGTCGGAACCGACAAGGATAAAATAGTTTCAAATGTCCAATTATTGCTTGATGATGAAACGGAATATAAACGTATGTCCGAGTCTGTGAACCCATACGGAGACGGTCTTGCTTCAAAACGTATCGTTGAAGTATTAAAAAAGGTTAAATAGTATTTTTATGCGGTATATAGACCGACTTAACTCAGTGTAACCTGATAATAATATTTTAATTAATTCAGCTTAAACTTCCTTTAATTAAAATATTTTTGCATTGTAAATTGTAAATTAATCGCAGGTTGGGTTAGCGAAG
>CANRHJ010000056.1 GCA_947630355.1 Candidatus Gastranaerophilales bacterium
CTTGTGTTTCTTCTAAAGGTGTTGTATTATCCTTTTGTCCCGGCATTCTGATACTTTGTATTCCCTTTGTGACAATAATATCATCGGGATTTAAACCTTCTTCTACCACCCAGTTTTTATTAATTTCTTCACTTACTTTTATATCTTTTCTTACTACTTTATTATCGTTATCAACGCCCCATACATAATAGCCTTGTGCATCATCTAATGCCGCACTTTGAGGAATTAACATAACAGTTCTCGGTGCTTTTGATTTTACTATTACTTTTACAAAATCACCCGGAACCAATAATTCATCGGCATTTTCAAATGTTGCTCTCAAACTTATTGTTCCCGTTGTTTCATTGACTTCATTATCAACAAATTCTATTTTGCCGGTTTCACCATATATGCTGCCGTCAGCTAACTGAATTTTTACTTCCATATTGCTGAAATCTGCAGAGGAATCAAGTTTTCTGAATTTCAAAAACTCACTGCTTTTTAAATTAAAATATACATAAATAGGACTTATACTTACTATTCTTGCTAAAGGTCCGGATTGTGTATTAACCAGATTTCCTTCAGTTATAATGATTTTACCTATTTTCCCGTCAATAGGAGATTTTATTTTTGTGTAACTCAGATTTAATTTGGCATCGGCCAGTTGTGCTCTGGCAGAATCAAGTGCCGCGTAAGCTCTGTCTCTTGTTGCCAATGCTTCATCATAGTATGATTTACTTACATAATCTTTTTTTACAAGTTCTTGTGCTCTTGAAAGTTCTTTTTGAGCATTAGTGTATGAAGCCTGACTTTGTCTTACGTTAGCCGCCGCATTGTTAACAGCTATCTGATAT
Source organism: Candidatus Gastranaerophilales bacterium (assembly GCA_947630355.1). Classification (GTDB taxonomy): domain Bacteria; phylum Cyanobacteriota; class Vampirovibrionia; order Gastranaerophilales; family Gastranaerophilaceae; genus Avigastranaerophilus. The sequence continues at coordinate 834 of CANRHJ010000056.1, forward strand.
TGGTCGGGTTCTATTAAAAACAGAGTCTGTCCTTTTGATATTTTAGCGCCTTCATCAAAAAATCTTTTCTGCAGCCATCCGTTTATTCTTGCTACAACATCTACCGTATATTTTGAATCTATTCTCCCTGCCGATTCCGATTCTGAATAAATTTCTTGTACAACAGGTTTCATTGTTTGTACTTCTTTTGGGGCATTCATAGCCTTTTGCTGCATATACCCCGCCACCATTCCTGATAATTGGTGCCATAATATAGGCGCAATTATTATTACCACCAGCCATAATATCCATCTGTGTTTTTTATCTTTTAAGTATCCCATTGTATTTCCTCTTATATTATCTTTAAATTATCTCTAAATATACTTACAGCCTTTATTAGTGCTTCTGTTTTTTCTTCCCCTAAGCTGTCCAGGGCTCTATATTCTATTTCTTTTGCCTTTTCTACGACTTTAGAAACATATTTTCTGCCTTCAGAGGTAAGTTTTATAACTTTATTTCGTTTATCTTTGTCGGACTCAACCAAAGGCTCTATTATATTTTGTTTAATTAAACTTTTTATTATTGCATTAACAGTTTGTTTCGGTAAATAGGTGTATTGGGTTATTGTTTTTTGTGTACACTCTTTAGTTTCCAATATTATTGCCAAAACTTTTAAGCACGCATAAGTAAGCCCGCAGGACTTTGCATATTCATTGTAGACTCCGGATATTTCCACATGAAATTTAAACAACTGCTCCGATAATTCTTTTAGTTTCAGCTTATCCATAAATTTCCCTAATTAATAAAAATTTACAGTCCGCTTATGGACTATTATGCTATAAAAAAAGTATTGTGTCAATTTTTTATCTAAAGTTAACATGAAAATTTTTTGTTTAAGATGCATTCATTTTTTTAATTTCAGTGCTTTTTGAATGACTTTAAGACTTTCAATATAGCAGATAAGTATATTTATATTATTTTGTTATTTCCAAAAATTTCGGCTCCCTTTTGAGCTTGTTTTAAAATCCCGTAATAGAATTCCAGTTCATCATCGGTTGCTTCATTCAATATTTGCATAGATTTTATATAAAAAGGGTTGTCGTTTGCTGATACTTTTTTTAAATTCAATCCTACTTTATCAACTTCCAAATCAAGAGCCGATAAAACCTTGCTTAATGTGGCAAAACTTGGCTTATAAGTACCCAATTCAAGCTTGGAAATATGTTTTTCATGCACCCCCGCCAGTTCTGCCAGTTGTTCTTGTGTTAAACCTCTAGCCTTTCTTATTTGTTTTAATTTTTTGCCAAAAGTGTTGTCATTAGTCATACCATAACCTCTCATATATTTTAAGAGGATATTAAAATAACTTTAACAACACACTCTGCTATTTTTTAGTATAAATATCAGATACTTGATATTTTTTAAAACTTGTAATATTATAATTTCATAAAATTAATTTACAAGTATAGAAAGGTTTTGTATGAAAAAGAGAAAAATACTTATTGCTATTATGTTAATGTGCATGACAAGTCAATATGCTCTATCTAAAGAAATTAATGAAGATTTCAATAGTGGAAATAAAAGTTTAAGTTTAACCGGAGAAAATACAGGCTCCATAACTAATTCAGGGACAGGGGATGTATCCGTTAGCACTAACGGGAATGGCAAGTTTACAGGTACATTAAAAAACTCCGGCGGGGGTAAGTTTACAAATAAAGGCAAAGTAGCTACTGGTGAAACAGGTAAAATTGAAAACAGCAATGGTACTTTTAATAATGAAGGAAGTATTACCGTTGATGCAGGGGGGGCATTAACTAATAGCGGAACACTTTTTAACAATAGCGGAAATATTACTGTAGAAGAAGGCGGTTTATTAGTTAATGAAAAAGGTAGTCTTTTTAGTAATGCTGATGGTGCAAATTTAACCAACAAAGGTGATTTTACCAATTCGGGCCTTTTAACAGGCGGTTTTGCAAATGAAGGATTACTTAAAAATCTTAAAGACGGTACTATTTTTCTTATGAAAGATGATGTAGTTAATAATAGCGGGAATATTGACTCTGAAGGAACTATCTTAATTAATGAAGGAAGTACATTTACAAACACGGGGGACGGTAAAGTTTCAAGTTCAGGGCAATTTAGTAATTTAGGTAAATATGAAAGTGATACAGAGTTACTAAGCAGCGGTTATTTTACAAATGACGGAGAATTCACAGGCGGACTCATAAACGACGGCGGTACGGCAGCTAACAATGCCACAATGGATAAAGTTACAAACCAAAATGGCGGAGTGTTCGGTAATAATAAGAAATTGACAAGTGACGCAGAGAATAAAGACGGTGCAACCTTTAGAAATAAAGGAGAAATAGGTGGTAACGTCACTAACTCAAATAACGGCAATTTTGAAAACACGGGTACAATTGTCGGTAATGTAACAAATGACAATGCAACCTTTAATAATTCACAAAGTGCTAAATTAAATGGCAATTTTGATAATAAAAACGGAGCCGTTTTCAATAACGAAAGCGACCTTGAAAATATAGTTACAAATGAAAGCGGAAGTATATTTAATAACAAAGGGAAAATATATAAACAAGTAAAAAACAAAAATGCTACCGTAAATAACGAGGGTCAATTTACTAACGGTATAAAATCACAAGGCGGTGTTGTAAATAACAGCAAAGATGCAAGTTTGGGAAGCACCGAATTAAGTGACGGTGCAACTGTTAATAATGCAGGAAACATGGGCAAAGTTACGGGTTCCGATTCAACCGTTAACAATTCAGGCAGCATAAACGGTGCAATAGAAGCAAATAATGGCGGCGGATTAACCGTAAATAACGATAAAAGCGGACAAATTACTAATGCAAAAATCAAAGGAGATGCAACGGTTAATAACAGCGGTACAATGTCAAATGCAAATATAAGTGGAGGTGCAACAGTTAATAATCTCTCAGAAGGAACAATGAGTGGCAATACAAACGTTTCGAAAGGTTCAACCTTATTTAACGACGGAACTATTTCAAACGGTGTAATTCAAGTTGATAGCGAAAGTACACTTCACCTCGGCGCAAATTCCGATTTAAGCAGTTCAAGTGTTCAAATGCATGGTCATTTGGATTTAACAAACGGCAGTTTTGATAATTTATTAGGTAAAGCAATTGTAATGTACGGCGGCAGTTCAATTTCTTCGGATATAAGTTCAGCTACCGGCCAAACCGACGTTTTCAGCGGTATGGATATGGGCAGTATAACTCTTAAAGATTTCAATTTTATCCCGGATACTCTCGTTAGTAACGGTTTTATTTCAAAAGAAGAGTTAGAAAAAAACATGGGGTTACGAAAAGGTAATCTTAATATTGCAGGAGGAGTAAGCCATACGGAATTATCACCGTTAAGGTGGTTAAACGCAACAAGTACTGAAAATGGTATCGGCTTTGCACCCACGGGTAACAGCTATAAAGATTTCAACCCGGCAGTAATGGCAGCACCCGTTGCAGCACAAATAGGCGGATATTTAAACCAGTTAAATTCATACGATGAAGCATTCCGCAATATGGATATGTATATGCTGATGACTAAATCTCAAAGACAAGCAATGAAAAACAGAAACAAATACGCGGCAGCTGATTCTAACCTCGTCTTTGACCCCACAAGTACACCATACGAAAACACATCAGCTTGGTTTAGACCTTATGCAACTTTTGAAAATGTACAGCTTAAAGGCGGACCTAAAGTTTCTAACGTAGCTTGGGGCTCTTTCTTCGGAGTTGACTCTGAACTTATAGATTTAGGAAACGGATGGGATGGTATGTTCGGTGCATATGTAGGATATAACGGATCACATCAGGCATATGACGGTGTTGGTATTTATCAAAACGGTGCTACATTAGGGTTAGTAGGTATGGCATATAAAGATAACTACTTCGCAGGTTTAACAGCTAACGTTGGTTCTAATATAGCTAATGCAGATACATTATACGGAAGTGATGATTTTACATTATTAATGTCAGGGGTTGCAGCTAAGACAGGGTATAACTGGGAATTAGCTGACGGTAAATTTATTATCCAGCCTAACTATATGATGTCATATTCATTTGTTAATACATTTGATTATACAACCTCCTCAGGGATAAGAGTAAACGGTGACCCGTTGCATGCTATAGCATTTGAACCGGGAGTTAAATTTATTGGGAACTTAAATAACGGTTGGCAGCCTTATGCAGGAGTTAGTGTAGTATGGAATATTTTAGATAAAACACAATTCCAAGCAAGTGATGCAACACTACCCGAGTTAAGTGTAAAACCGTTTGTTAAATACGGAGTAGGTATAAGAAAGACATGGGGAGAAAGGTTAGTCGGATTCTTCCAGACCTTCTTTACATCGGGCGGAAGAAACGGTGTAGGCTTGCAGGCTGGTGTCAGAATTACTTTAGGTAATGCTGAACCTAAACACGCTAACTCTACAGGCGAGAGAAAATACATAGCTAAGAAATAATAAATTTCTAAAATTTTCCAGATATAAATGCCCCTTTTTAAAGGGGCTTTTTCATATAATTAAATTTTTAATTTTGACCGTAATTTTTTATGTTTTTCAAGTTCATTTTCAAAAAGTTCTTGGCTTATTGTTGCTGCGGTGCTTATCTGATATTCAAAATCCAAATCATTATCCTTTATAAATATTGTCGGAAATGCTGCTATATTATATTTATTTATAATATCCTGATTTTCGGCTTTATCACAATTTACTACGGTAAAATTAAATTCATTGTTATATTTTTTTGCAATTTTACCGTAAATAGGCATAAATCTTCTGCAAAATCCGCACCAATCAACATAAAACATTATAACGGAAGGTTTCCCGCTTTGTGCTTCTTTTAAATCAGTTATTTCTTCCGCAGGAATTTCTATCGGGGCGGATAGATTTGTTTGTGCTTGATATTGTGCTTCCGGTTTATGATTTATTAATATGTGTATACATATCAATAGTGCAACGGCTGCTGTTATGAATATGCCTAAAAATATTTTCTTTCTCATAGTTTTGCTCCTTTGGGTACTACTGTTACTCCGCCTGACGAGACAATAAAACCTCTTGCCTTATCCTCTTCAACGTCAAATCCGATTTTTGTATACGGAGGGATATTAACGTTTTTGTCTATTATTGCTTTCTTAATTTCCGAATATCTGCCCACATTAACGTTTTCCATTAATATTGAGTCTGTTACGTTAGAAAAACTGTTTATTCTGACTTTAGGTGATAAAACGCATCTTGAAATACTTCCGCCTGATATAATACAACCTTCCGATACTAAGGAATTTGTTGCCATACCAACTCTGTCTCCTTCTTCCCAGATAAATTTTGCAGGCGGAAAGTTATAGTTATATGTTCTTAACGGCCAATCCGTAGAATATAGATTTAACTCGGTTTCATATTCCAATAAATCCATATTTGCTTGCCAGTAGCTGTCTATACTGCCTACATCTCTCCAATATCCTCGCTCTGACGTTGTCATCCCGGTAAATTCATTCTGCGAAAAATCGTATACATAGATCCGTTTACCGTCTTTTAGCATTTTAGGAATTATATTTTTCCCGAAATCATGACTTGAGTTCGGATTATTAGCATCATTTGCCACTTCTTCCACCAAGTCAACGGTTTCAAAAATGTAATTTCCCATAGAAGCCAGGCACATATCAGGTCTGTTTGGCATAGGTTTGGGGGGAGTTTGCGGTTTCTCCTGAAATCCGATTAACCGCCATTCTTCATCAACTTCTATAATCCCGAATTCACTTGCTTGAGATATCGGTATGGGAATGGCAGATATTGTCAATTGGGCATTTTGTTTTTTATGAAATCTCATCATTTGTGAGACATCCATTCTGTATATATGGTCGCCGCCAAAAACACAAACGTGTTTAGGATTTTCGTCTTTAATATGAGTCAAATTCTGATAAACAGCATCGGCAGTTCCTTGATACCAGCTTCCGTCGGTTCTCATTTGTGCGGGAACCAAGTCTATGTACTGGCCTAAAATAGGAGATACAGGCCAGCTCCTTGCAATATGCTGGTTTAAGGAATCTGATTTATACTGGGTCAGTATCTTTATTTTATAAAATCCTGAGTTAATAAAATTATTTATAACAAAATCTATAATTCTGTATCTGCCGCCGAAAGGTACAGCCGGTTTTGCCCTATCTCTGGTTAAAGGATAAAGTCTTTTACCTTCTCCTCCCGCTAAAATCATTACCAGTGCTGTATCAAGGGCCAAAATTTACCTCCTTAATCTTCATTAATACTTAATACTGCCATGAAAGCTTCTTGCGGTACTTCTACTCTGCCTACCGCTTTCATTCTCTTCTTACCGCGTTTTTGCTTCTCCAATAATTTCCGCTTACGGGTAATATCTCCACCGTAGCATTTATCCAATACACTCTTCCTTAGTGCTTTTATATTTGTTCTTGCTATTATCCTTCCGCCTATTGCAGCTTGTATTGCCACTTCAAACATTTGTCTCGGAATTATATCTTTTAACTTGCTTGTTAATTTCTGTCCGACGTAAAATGCATTATCCTTATGTACTATTGCACTCAATGCATCTACTGTTTCGCCCGCAAGTAATATATCTAATTTTACCAAATCGGAACGCTTATAATCGCTAAACTCATAATCTAAGCTTGCATATCCTTTTGAACGTGATTTTAATTGGTCATAAAAATCAGTAATAATTTCACTTAGCGGTATTTCATAATGAAGCGAAACTCTTACCTTATCCAAATATGTCATATTTTGAAACATTCCGCGTTTTGATTGGGCTAATTCCATAAGTAATCCCACATATTCATTAGGGGTAATTATGCTTACTTTAACGTAAGGTTCCTCGATATAATCTCTGTACTGTGCATCGGGAAGGTTTGCGGGATTATCTATTTCAATTATTTCTCCGTTTGTTTTGTGAACTCTGTATATTACACTCGGTGCCGTAGTAACCAGTGTCAGATTATATTCACGCTCCAAACGCTCCTGCGCTATTTCCATATGCAGCATACCCAAAAATCCGCATCTAAATCCAAAGCCCAGTGCTGATGAAGTTTCAGGCTCAAATGTTATACTTGAATCATTTAATTTAAGTTTTTCCAATGCCTCTTTTAAATCCTGGTATTGGTCATTTTCTACGGGATATAACCCTGAAAATACCATCGGCAGTGCTTCTTTATATCCTGCTAAAGGCTCTGATGCACCGTTTTCCACATGTGTAATTGTGTCTCCGACAAATCTTGTTATTTCTTTTATAGAGCAGCCCATGTAGCCTACATCACCGGTTTTTAACTCTTTTACGGGAATTCTGTTCGGATTTAAATACCCAAGCTCGGTTATTTCATATTCTTTCCCTGATGCCATAAATTTGATTTTATCACCCAGTTTAATATTTCCGTCGACTACTTTAAAAAAGCATAAAGTGCCTAAATACTGGTCATAGGCACTGTCAAATACCAATGCTCTCAACGGTTTATCGGATGTATCTTCAGGCGGCGGCATAAAATTTACTATTGCTTCCAATACGTCTTCAATTCCGGTTCCTTCTTTCGCACTTACGGGTATTGCCATTGAAGCATCTATGCCAAGTACTTCTTCTATCTCTTCTCTTACACGTTCCACATCCGCTGACGGTAAGTCTATTTTATTTATTACCGGAACTATTTCTAAATTCTGTTCTATTGCCAGATAAACATTTGATAATGTTTGCGCCTCTACACCCTGTGTTGCATCTACAATTAACAATGCCCCTTCGCATGCAGCCAATGACCTTGAAACTTCATAAGAAAAATCTACATGTCCTGGTGTATCTATTAAATTTAATTCGTACTCTTTTCCGTCTTTTGCCTTATAGCTCATTCTTGCCGCATTGAGCTTTATTGTTATTCCTCTTTCACGTTCTATATCCATTGAATCAAGCAGCTGTTCCTGCATATCACGCTGCGCTATAGTCCCTGTTTTCTCCAGCAGCCTGTCTGCCAATGTTGATTTCCCGTGATCTATATGTGCTATAATACAAAAATTTCTTACGTTATCTATATACTTCATATCTTTAGTTTATTACAGAAAAAGATGTTTGCCAATAATATCTTATAAAAAAGACCTCATTTAATGAGGCCTTTTTCTATGCAATCTCTTCGTCCGTCTTGGGACATATATTTAACTCTTTTACGGACTCCTGCTTCGTGGGAAGTTTTATTAACTCCGCTGCACCTTCATTTTTCTTTTTTACCATTTCTGATGTAATTATAAATTCTTTTATTTCAGGCTGAGACGGAAGTGCATACATTATATCCAGCATTATTTCTTCTACTATTGACCTTAATGCTCTTGCTCCGGTTTTTCTCTTTATTGCCTCTTTTGCTATTAAATCAACGGCATCATTGTCAAATTTTAACTCAACTCCGTCCATATTTAATAAACATTGATATTGTTTTAACAAAGCATTCTTCGGCTCGGTAAGTATATTCTTTAAGGCAGCTTCATCTAAAGGATCCAATACCGCATATACGGGAACTCTGCCGATAAATTCAGGAATTAAGCCGAATTTTAATAAATCTTCAGGCTGGAGTTTCTTTAACATTTTTGCCGCTTCAAGTTCTTTTTCGGCTTGAGTCTTTGCCATTCCCGCGCCAAACCCGACCGTTACGGAATCACCCGCTCTTCTTTCCACTATCTTATCTAAGCCTACAAACGCTCCGCCTACTATAAATAATATATTTGCAGTGTTTATTTGTATAAATTCCTGATGAGGATGTTTCCTTCCACCTTGCGGCGGTACATTTGCCACCGTACCTTCTATCATTTTTAATAACGCCTGCTGAACGCCTTCGCCTGATACATCTCTTGTTATACTTGTATTTTCGGATTTTCTTGATATTTTATCTATTTCATCTATATATATTATACCGCGTTCCGCTTTCTGAGCATCAAAATCAGCATTTTGATATAATCTTAACAATATGTTTTCTACATCATCACCGACATAACCTGCTTCCGTTAATGTAGTCGCATCCGCTATAGCAAAAGGTACATCCAACATCTTTGCTAAAGTCTGGGCTAATAGTGTCTTGCCGCTTCCTGTCGGACCTACCAATAATATATTACTCTTTTGTATCTCTACTTGCTTTTCATCCGCTGAAGCATTATGGGCTATTCTCTTATAATGGTTGTATACAGCTACTGCCAATACCTTCTTGGCATCGTCTTGACCTATTATATACTCGTCAAGATATTTCTTTATTTCATCAGGCTTCGGAACCTTCGTTATATCGGTTTCTTTTATTTCTGTTTCTTCGGGTTTATCTTTATTCTCCAGAAATTCTTCATCCAATATTTCGTTGCACAGTTCTACACATTCATCGCATATATAAACATCGGGCCCGGCTATTAGCTTCTTTACCTGCTCTTGTGTCTTTCCGCAAAATGAACATTTTAATCTGCTGTCATCCATTCCTGCCATATTTATAATATCTCCTGATTTGGTTTTGGCGTTGTATTTACCGTTACTACTTTATCTATCATTCCGTATTCCAATGCTTCTTCCGGAGTCATTATGTAATCACGGTCTGTATCCTTTTCTATTTTCTTTATTGATTGACCTGTGTTTTTTGCCAGAATTTCGTTTAATGATTTCTTTATTCTGATTATTTCCGCAGCTTGAATTTCTATATCCGTTGCCTGACCTTGCGCTCCGCCTAAGGGCTGGTGAATTAATACCCTTGAATGGGGAAGTGCCATTCTTTTCCCTTTTGTCCCTGAAGATAACAGGAACGCACCCATTGATGCCGCTTGTCCCAGACATATCGTTGATACATCCGCTCTTATATGCTGCATCGTATCATATATCGCAAATCCTGCCGTTACACTACCTCCGGGTGAATTGATATATAACATTATATCCTTTTCGGGATTTTCACTGTCCAACAGTAATAACTGCGCTACTATCAAGTTTGCCACCATATCATCTATCGGAGTTCCTAAAAATATTATTCTCTCCCTTAACAACCTTGAAAATATGTCAAATGATCTTTCTCCTCTTGATGATTGCTCTATAACTACAGGTACAAAACTCATATTTTTCCCTTTCTAATCTAGTTGTTTGAATATTTTACTTTTGTATTATCTCTTAATATCTTTGTTACTTTTTCCGTTATTATTTGTTGGTTTATTGAGTTTAACAAATTCATATTCTTTTGTATCTCAGATATTATATTGTCTGTTGTTGTTCTGTACAATTGCGCAAGTGTATTGATTTTATCTTGTATATCTTGCTGTGTTACGCTTAAATTCTCTGCTTTTGCTATTTTCCCGATAATTAAAGATGTTTTTATTCTTTTTATTGCATCTTCTTTTATCTGGTTATATATTTTATCGTGACCTTCTCTTTCAAGCATTTCATCAAAATTTCCGCC
>CANRHJ010000057.1 GCA_947630355.1 Candidatus Gastranaerophilales bacterium
TTCTTATTCGTTCCGCAGATGTGGGTGCTATTAATGATATTATATCAATTCCGTTTTCTTCCGCAATATTTTTTATTTCCTCCTTTTCTTCGTAAGGAAGATCGGGTATTATTATTCCGTCTGTTCCGCATTCTTTGCATCTTTCAAAAAACTCTTTATATCCGTAGTTAAATACGGGGTTGATATATGTCAAAAATACCAATGGTATTTCACTTACTTCCCTTATTTCTTTTACCATATTAAATATTTTTTCGGGAGTTGTTTTTGACTTTAACGCTCTTATATTTGCACTTTGTATTACGCTTCCTTCTGCTATCGGGTCTGAAAAAGGTATACCTATTTCAATTAGGTCGGCGCCTGCCTTCTCCATTGTCAATATATATTTTTTTGTTGACTCTATATCGGGATCCCCCGCCGTTAAAAAGCCTATAAATACTTTTCCTTTTTTGAATGCTTTTTCTATCCTACTCATTTATATTAATTCCTCTATATCTTGCTATTGCGGCAACATCTTTGTCGCCTCTTCCCGATAAACAAATTATTATTATCTCATCTTTTTTCATCTTAGGCGCCAGTTTCTTCGCATATGCAACGGCATGAGCACTTTCTATTGCGGGAATTATTCCTTCTTTCCTTGATAAATATTCAAAAGCTTCAACGGCTTCTTCATCATTTATCGGAATATATTCCGCGCGCCCCGTTTCATTTAAATAAGCATGCTCTGGACCTATGCCCGGATAGTCCAATCCCGCCGATATTGAATATACCGGTGATATTTGACCGTTTTCATCCTGACAGAATATTGATTTCATACCATGAAAAATTCCTATCCTGCCTTTTGTTATGCTGGCAGCGTGTTTATCGGTATCGGTTCCCAATCCTCCCGCTTCGCATCCTATTAATTTTACATTTTTATCTTTTATAAAATTATAAAAAATTCCCATAGCATTACTTCCGCCGCCGACACAAGCTATTACGGCAGAGGGAAGCTTACCTTCAAGCTCTAAAATCTGTTCTCGTGCTTCTTTGCTTATTATGCTTTGAAAATTCCTCACTATTGTCGGGAAAGGATGAGGCCCCATTACGGAACCAAGCACATATAATGTGTCTTCAGTCCTTCTTGACCATTCCCTCATCGCCTCGTTTACGGCATCTTTTAATGTTTGTGTCCCCGTTGTTACCGCATTTACTTTTGCTCCTAAAAGCTCCATTCTGTATACATTTAATGCCTGCCTTACTGTATCTTCTTTCCCCATGTATATTTCACATTCAAGACCGAGTAAAGCAGCTGCAGTCGCTGTGGCTACGCCGTGCTGACCGGCTCCGGTCTCGGCTATTATACGCTTTTTACCCATATATTTCGCTAATAAAGCCTGTCCCAGTACATTGTTTATTTTGTGTGAACCCGTGTGATTTAAGTCCTCTCTTTTTAAGTATATTTTGGCTCCGCCTAAATCCTTTGTCATATTCTCGGCATAATATAACAATGAAGGCCTATTTGCATATTCTCTGAGCAGCTTCGTTAATTCTTCGTTAAATTCTTTATTGCTTTTATAATACTCATATGCGTTTTCCAAATTATTTATTTCTGTCATTAATATTTCGGGAATATATTGACCTCCAAATATTCCGAATTTACTTTTTTTCATTTTGGTATCCCTTTATATTGCTTATTATTTCCAAGATTTTTCTTCTGTCTTTAAAACCGTTTGTTTCCACACCGCTATTGATATCTAAACAGTACGGATTTACTTTCTCTATTGCTTCTGCCGCATTATTTATATTTATTCCGCCGGCTAAAAATATCTTTTTATCGGTTTTAGGAATCAGTTCCCAGTTAAATTGTACGCCTGTTCCGCCGAACGAATCTTTTGTATATGAATCAATCAATACATAATCAGCCTTTGTATTCTCTATATTCCGTCTCAAATCTTTATCCGCTTTTAAGGCTTTTATTACCGGAAGTTTTACTCTTGATTTTATTCTGTCTATATAATCATTGTCTTCATTTCCGTGTAATTGAATTAAATCGATTATTTTTTTGTTTCCGGCTTCCGCAATTTTAGTTTCTTCATCATCTGCGAATACTCCGACGGATTTTATTGACTCTTTTAGTTCCGTTTTTAATATTTCAGCTTGTGATAAGGTTATTTGCCTTTTGCTTCCTTTTGCAAAAATAAAACCCGCAAAATCAACGTTTGCTTCATTTACATAATTTATATCCTCAATTCTTTGTAATCCGCATATTTTTATTTTCATTTCCTCAAGCCTCTTAAAATCTCAAGTTCAAGGATTTTATTCTTTGATTTCATAAATGTTTCGCCTATTAGTACCGCATCGGTTTTATTTGCTTTTAATTCTTTTACTTGTTCTGCCGTGCTTATTCCGCTTTCCGATACAAATATTATACCTTCGGGAACATATTTCCTGAGTTCAATACTTCTTTTTATGTCTACATTAAAGGTTTTTAAATCTCTGTTATTAATACCGATTATTTGAGCACCGGCTTGCATCGCTTTTTTTATTTCTTCTTCGTTATGTGCTTCCGTAAGTACTGATAAGCCGATTTTTTCCGCTGTTTCGATAAATGATTTTAAGGTGTTTAAATCAAGTATTGCACAAATCAACAGTATTGCATCAGCACCTATGATTTTTGATTCATATATTTGCATTTCGTCAATTATAAAATCTTTTCTTAAAATCGGGATTTTTACTGCTTTTGATATTTCCTCAAGATATTTTGTACTCCCCTGAAAATAATATGGTTCGGTTAAAACGGATATTGCATCCGCATTTGCTTCTTCATATTCTTTTGCTATATCCAAATACGGAAATTCTTCGGCAATTATTCCTTTAGACGGCGATGCTTTCTTGATTTCGCATATAAATGATATATCTTTCTTATCTAAGGCTTTTTTAAATGCGAAATTCTCTTTGTTTATTTGTTCTGCTTTATTTCTTATTTCATTCGGCGTATAAATCTTTTTTAAATCATCTGTTCTTTGTTTCGTTTTTTCGACTATTTTTTCTAATATATTCATTATTTTGACCTTGTTAATTCTATATATTTATTTAATTTATCAAGAGCGAGTCCGTTATCTAATACGGCTCTGGCCAAGTTTATACCCTCATTTACGGATTTTACTTTGTTATATGTATAAAATGCAAGTGCGCTGTTTAAAACAACTATATCTTTTTTTGCGCCCTGTTCTTTTCCGCTAAAGATATTTCTTATTATTTGAGCGTTTGTTTCCGCATCGGCGCCTTGTATATCGGTTATGGAGCATCTTTTTATTCCGAAATCTTCCGGTTTAATTATATAATCTTTTATAATTCCGTTTCTGCCCTCTGAAATTATTGTTTCATCCGTAATTGTTGCTTCATCGGTTCCGTCTTTTCCGTGTACGACAATTACGTTCTTTACTCCCAAATTGCTTATTACTCTTGCCAGTTTGTTTGTTAATGAACCGTCAAAAACTCCGAATAGTTGTGATTTCGCTCCCGCAGGATTAGTCAGCGGACCTAATATATTAAATAATGTTCTGAACGGAAGCGATTTTCTTACAGAAGAAGCATATTTCATCGCAGGATGGTGATTTTGAGCAAACATAAAGCAAATGTTTAATTTATTAAATATTTCTTTTTCTTCGCCGGGTGTTTTGTCGGCATTTATTCCCAAAGCTTCAAGTACATCCGTTGAACCGGATTTGCTTGTTTGTGCACGATTACCGTGTTTAGCTACGGGAATTCCGCCGGCCGCTGCCACAAAAGCCGATGCGGTTGATATGTTAAATGTACCGCAGTTATCTCCTCCGGTACCAACTATATCTATAATGTTATCGGTTTCTAATTCCGTTTTAATACATTTTTCTTTCATTACTTCGGCTGCTGCTGTTATTTCTTCTTCCGTTTCACCTTTAACCCTCAGGGCGGTTAAAAATGCGGAAATTTTTATTTCGTCAATTTTACCTCCCGTTATTTCACGCATTGTTTCCTTCATAACCTTATATTCAAGATTTTTATTTTGCGTAATTTCTTTTAATGCAATTTCAATCATTATCTTCTGGTCCTCTCGAGAAAATTTCTTATTATAATTTCTCCGTATTCGGTAAGTATTGATTCCGGATGAAATTGTAAGCCGAATATATCAAATTTTTCGTGTTCTACAGCCATTATTATATTATCTTGTGTTTTTGCGGTTATTTTTAATTCGTTAAAATCTGCTTTTGCGGATAATGAATGGTATCTTCCTACTTTTATTTTATGAGGCAGATTATAAAACAGTTTACTGTTGTTATCCAAGATTATTTCTGAACTTTTTCCGTGCATTATTTTTTCCGCATACGTAATTGTTGCTCCGAATACTTCACATATCGCCTGATGTCCCAAACATATTCCCAGAATTGGCTTCTTGCCCGCAAAATATCTGATTACATCCTCGCAAATCCCCGCATCTTTAGGATGTCCCGGACCGGGTGATATTATTATATTTTCGGGATTTAATTCTTCTATTTCTTTTAAACTTAATTCATCGTTTCTTATTACGAGTAATTCGGTTTCGTACTTTGCCTCAGACTCGCTCTCTGCCGCTGCATATTTTTGTCCGATTTCACTTAATGGCTCAATTTTCCTTGCTTCGCGGAGGTGTATTGATTTGTTATGTTCATTATCGCAAAATTTTCCCGTACATTTTATATCTTTATTTACTTTTCCAGTTAACTGATAAAGGTTATATGAAAAACTGTCATAATTATCTATTAAAAGTATCATAAAACCTCCTGTGATTGTTTTAATGCATTCATTATTGCTTTTGATTTATTGATGCATTCTCTGTATTCGTTTTGCGGAATGCTGTCATAAACTATCCCCGCACCGGCTCGTACAAATACTTTATTGTTTTTCTTATATACTATTCTTATGCCGATACAAGTATCAAGATTTCCCGTAAAGTCCAAATAACCGATTGCTCCGCCATATATCCCCCGTTTGTTGTCCTCAAGTTCATTGATAATTTCACAAGCTCTTATTTTTGGCGCGCCTGATAGTGTTCCTGCCGGCAGAATTGAACCTATTGCATCCAATTGTCCTTTATCTTCCCTTATGTCCCCTGTCACGGTCGACCCGATATGCATTACATGCGAAAATCTCTCGATTGTCATATATTTTTCCAAACGTACGGTTCCTATTTTCGCTATTCTTCCTATATCGTTTCTCCCTAAATCCACTAACATATTATGTTCGGCTAACTCTTTTTCATCATTTAAAAGCTCTTTTTCAAGTGCCGCATCTTCTTCATTAGTTAATCCTCTTTTCCTTGTTCCGGCTAAAGGGAACGTCTGCAGCCTGCCTCTTTCCAGCTTTACTAATGTCTCGGGTGATGCGCCCGCTATTTCTATATCGTTGCTGCCAAAGTAAAACATATACGGTGACGGATTTATTGTCCTTAAGGTTCTGTATGTATTCAACAAATCACCTTCATAATCGGCTTCAAATCTGTTTGATAATACTACCTGAAATATATCCCCCTCTTTTATATAATATTTCGCCTTTTCCACCATATTGCAATATCTGTTTTCATCAAATAAAGCTTTAAATTCCGATTTGAGCTTTCCTCTTTTTATTTCATAGGGTTTCCCTTCAATAATAAGGTTTTTTAACCGCTCCAGCTCTCTTTGACCTTTCTCGTAATTTTCCTTTAAATTGTCTGTTTTTATGTTTACTATTATTATTATTTTGTTTCGTATATTATCAAAAGCTATTACTTTGTCAAAAAGCATTAAATCCACGTCATTTAAGCATTCATCATCTTTTGCATCCAAGTGTAGTTTGGGTTCAAAATATTTGTAAAAATCATAAGAAAAATATCCGACAAGTCCGCCCGTAAACGTCGGTAAATAGTCAAATGACGGGCTTGTGTGCTCATCTATTATTTTTTTTATATATTCTTGGGGAGCTGAACACACACTCTCTTCCGTTTTGCCATCTTTCTTTATCCGTAATTTATTATTTCGGCAAGTAATTTCCTTTGACGGCTCAAACCCTAAAAAAGAATATCTGCCTATTTTTTCTGCTTTTTCTACACTCTCCAGTAAAAAACAATGCTCATCTTCTTGCTTTAATTTTAATAATACCTGTATCGGTGTTGTTATGTCCGAAAATATCTCTTTATATAAAGGTATGATTTTATATTCTTTTGATATTGCTTCTATATCATCGTATTCATTATTGCTCATGTTATTCGGCCTCTTTCTTACACACTAAAACGAATGATGACTTTTGTAAATAACAAAAATCAACATTATAACATGCCGGCAATTCTTACTGTTAATTATATTAATAAATTAATGATTATTCAGTTGATTGTCAGCTTTTACGGGACACCAAGCCCATTCTTTTGCGTTGAAAGAGAACCAATCGGTAAAAAGGTTTATAAAACATTTAATTATGATTGAAAGATTTTGTTCCTTATTCATATTTATTTTCCCCTGCTTTACCTTCTGCTTACAATATTACTTTTTGTCATTTTAACTCATTTTTTTTATTTTGACTAGTGTTATATGTACATTTGTTAATTTTATAATTTGATTTTAAATATGGCTTTTTTTACATATTTGTCCTCTTCTATGCTTAATGCGGGCATGTGAGCATCTTCGGGATAAAATATTAAAAACATTGTATCATCTGCTGTTATCTTATCTGTATTTCCTTTTAAAAACATTACATCTTTTTCTGAGGAATATTCTTCGCTCAGCTGTGTATTATTTATATTTGTATATCCCATGTACTCTTTACCGATTACAACCGTTTGAATATCTATATATTTCTTATGTGCTTCCAGTTTCTGTTCTTTTTTTGTTTGGTATTCCTGAAGATTAAAATACACTTCTTTACCTCTAATCTCATAACTTCCGCACTCTTTTTTCCGCAAATCGTTATTTTTTATATATTCAAACACTTCCTTAAAATCTTTGTGCAAACTTACGTATCTGTCTGAATTGCTTAATTTATCCGCTATCATATAAATTCTCCCTTTTATTAAAAAATGTAACATAAAAATAAATGTTTGTTAACCTAAAAGCAATTTCACACGAAAAAAATACTTTATTAATATACAAAAGGAAATAGATAGTTGTATACGGGGGTTTATTCCAAATGAACGAAAAACAATTAAATGTTGTATTAGGAACAATTTCGGAACCGCTTAGAAATAAATATGATATTTCAACAAGAAAACAAATTAATGAAATTCAAAGAATTATAAGAATTTTTAATATTAATGCCGAACAAAAGAACAAACATAAAATGCTTGCCATTAAAAATTTGGCAACAATGAAAATTGTTTTTAGCAATAATTAATCTTTACCCTGAAAATTGATTTAAAAAAGCCTGTCCGAAAGTTTTTGCACAGAGTTTTTTAAAATCGGATTTGATTTAGTTTATATCTTCGGTTTGTAGGCCTGTTGGTAGCTGTAATGCTTAGTAAAGCCAACGGCACTGTACATATTGACGGAAACGGCACTGTCAGCATCGCAGCTCGCATTCAATTCCGTTAATCCCCATACTCCTGTTTGTGCCGAAGTTATTAAGTTCTCTACGGTATGTTTTAAAAGATGCTTGCCTAAACCTTTGTTTCTGTGCTTTTTAAGTATACCGACAATCGGAATATTCGCAATAGAATCATTTGTTAAATTTGCAAGACACAATCCTACCGGCCGTTTCTTGTATATTAAAACTTTTGAAATTCCCGGTAAAAATTGTCCGTATATATTATTTGTTATTTTCTCCAAAATATCTTTTGAACCGTGTAATGTTGAAAATCTGGGGTCAAACAGTGCATCGGAGGTATCTTTATATGCTTGGTGAATTATTTCCGCCGCATCCTTAAAATATATTGTTTTCCAGTTAGTAATTGTATATTCACTCGGAAGTATGTTTAAATCGGTTTCTTTAACTCTTGTTAAAGCGGTTTTATCCGTTAAATCATAATACATTACATTTGTATTCACCAATTTAAATCCGAATTCTTCTATGTCGGAAGCAAAGGCATTCTGTTTTCCCAAAAGCGGATAAGTAACTACTTTTTCTCTTAATAAAGGCATGTTTATTTCAATAAATTTTTCCATGAGCAATTTGCGCTTTGAATTTATATTTTCGCTGCCGATGCAGTGAATTAAATTTAATTCAAGAGATTCTGAAATAATTGTTGTATAAACCAAAAATCCTGTCGGAATATCATCTTCAAATAAAATCAGACAGCTTAAAAGCCCGTCTTCAATACTTTTTATGAATGTGTCATAGTCGAGGGGTGTTAGTTCAAAATTATAATCGGATTTTGCATTCTGTCTGAAATCATTATAAATTCCGGAAAATATTTTATAATAGATTTTGTTATAAGGTTCTACTTTAAAAATTGTAATGTTAGCCATTTTTTCTCTCTTTACAAGTCAATTAAGTGTTCCATTTTGTCAACTTTGGTGTGGATATATTTCTCGTTATATTTGTTAATGGGAGTTTTTAGAGCCACCCTTTCCTCTATTTCAAGTCCATAGCCTTTTAAAGCAACTATTTTAGTCGGATTATTTGTAATTAATTTGAATTTGGTATAGCCTAAATCTCTGAGAATTTGAGCACCAATACCGTAATTTCTTAAATCCGGTTGAAATCCCAAAGATATGTTTGCCTGAACTGTATCTTGTCCTTTTTCTTGAAGAGCATAGGCTTTTATCTTGTTTACAAGGCCGATACCTCTTCCTTCGTGTCCTCTTATATATACGAGAGCACCTTTACCGTATGCATCAATAAGTTTTAATGCCGATTCCAACTGGTTTTGACAGTCGCATCTTTTTGAATGGAATACATCACCCGTAAGGCACTCGCTATGTACTCTGACCATAGGAATTTTGTCTGTTCCGTCGTCTTTAACAATTGCAATCTGATCAACTCCGGTTAATTTGTTAATGTAGCCGTATACTTTAAAATTGCCGAAGTCAGAGGGTAAATTTGCTTGTGCTTCGCGTTTTATAAACATTTCTTTTCTTAGGCGGTATTCTATCAACTGAGCTACCGTGATAAATTTTAAGTTATATTTTTCTGAAAATTTAACTAAATCATCCCGTCTTGCCATAGTGCCGTCATCGTTAACAATTTCGCAAATAACTGCGGCAGGAGTTAAACCTGCCAAACGTGACAAATCAACCGAAGCTTCCGTATGACCTACACGTTCTAACACTCCGCCTTCTCTTGCAATTAACGGGAATATGTGACCCGGACGGCTTAAATCTGATGATATTGCATCATTTGCTATGGCTACTTCTATTGTTTTAGCTCTGTCGAACGCACTTACTCCCGTTGTAACTCCGTATTTTTTGTTTGCATCTATACTCTGAGTAAAAGCAGTTCCTTTCGGATCGGTATTATGGCTAACCATTTCAGATAAGCCTAATTTATCTGCCTTTTCACGTGTCAGCGCCAGACATAATACCCCTTTACAATGAGATATCAGAAAATTTACAATCTGTGCACTTGCATATTGCGCGGGAATTATAACGTCACCTTCGTTTTCCCTGTCTTCATCATCCGCAACTATAACAGGTTTCCCTTGCTTAAAATCTTCTATTGCTTCTTCTATTGTATTAAACTTTATTTCCTGCATTTTATATAAACCCGTTCTCTGCTAAAAAATTATAATTGACTTTACTGTTATTATCTTTTGAAGTAAAAATTTTTTCAACATATTTGGCCAGTATATCTGTTTCAATATTTACAAAATCACCTTTTTTTAGGTTTGATAAGTTTACGTTCTTTAATGTTTCGGGAATTAATTCAACTGAAATTACGGTATCGTTTACTGATGCTATAGTTAAACTGACTCCGTTAATTGCAACGGAACCTTTGTAAATGAAATATTTAGTAAATTCTTTAGGGATTTTGAAGAAAAATCTCTTTGAAAATCCGTCATCTTTTTTATCCGTAAATTCGGCGGTGCAGTCTATATGTCCCGAAACAATATGTCCGTCAATATGTTTATTAAGCGTTAATGCACGCTCAAGATTGACTTTATCACCGGCTTTTAACGATTTAAAGTTTGTTACTCTTAACGTTTCGTTTGAAACTTGTACCTTAAAGTAATTTTCGCCAAATTCAACCACAGTCTGGCACGCACCGTTAATACTTATACTTGCTCCGATATTAATATCTTTTAATATTTTTTCGCAAAGTACGGCTATTTCCATTCCGTTAAGGCTTAAATTACAGCTTTTTATTACGCCTTGCTCTTCTATTATTCCTGTAAACATAAACTTAGTTTATCACAATTTATTTTTACCTTGATTATAATTTTAACTATTATTACAAATATTAATTTATGGATTTTTTTAGTTGTATTTTTAAAGAAATAATAATAAAATATTGTAACAAGGAGTTCTGATGGCAATAGCATATTTGTGTTTAGGTTCAAATGTAGGTGATAAGGTAGGATATCTGCAACAAGCGGTTAAGATGCTTACATCAACGGGCATGGTCACTGTTGTGAGGACATCTGCACTATATGAAACCGAACCGTGGGGAAATAAAGATTTAGATTGGTTTGTTAACGGGGTAATAGAAGTTAAGACAAAACTTTCACCGCGAGAATTGCTGGAATTATGTAAAAATACCGAAGTACAAATGGGACGGGAAAAATCTTCTTCGTTAAATTATGAGGCAAGAAAGATAGATATTGATATTTTATTTTACGGTGATTTGACAGTCGATGAACCCGATTTAAAAATACCGCATCCTCATTTGCACGAAAGAGCATTCGCTATAGTGCCTCTGTTGGAACTAATTCCTGATTATGAACATCCAAAATATAAAAAATCTTTACTTCAATTGCATGAAGACTTAGAAACGCTGGATGATGTATTTCTTTATGGAACAAGAGTCGATATATAATCCGGTATCGCACTTCGCCGCCGACTCATCGTCGCCGTACAAGTGCTCACCTTTTAAAGCTGCCACTCAAAAATTTCACGATAAGGAACGTTACAAAGCGAAACACCGCAACGGAGTGAGGATGATTGAGCCTGTATGTGTAACTGAGCGAAATT
>CANRHJ010000058.1 GCA_947630355.1 Candidatus Gastranaerophilales bacterium
ATTTATTCATTGATTTTCTCATATCTACAAGTTTATGAGGATTGCCGTTATACACGTTAAATGCATCTTCCGTTACAACGTATATCAGCACGTTATCTTCAGAATCCAATCTTTTGGCTATTTTTAATATAACATCTTTCTGTTTATCAATTGAACCACGACTTGATGCGGATATATCAAGCAGAAAAATAACAGAAACAGGTTTAAACTCCGCTGTTTCTATCTTACTGCAACCTACTACCACTAATTTTAATAAATATACCAAGAATATTAATATTATTCCTAATGTTAATGCTTTTTTAAACATATTTCACTCGACTACTTTCTACCTTCAAAATAATATCATATTTATTTATTTTTTTGCAAGTTTTTTGTTTTTTTTATATTCCAAAAATCTCTGTGTAATAATGCTAAAAATGGGATTAATTCCAATCTGCCTATTATCATATTAAATATCGCTATAATTTTTGAAGTTGTATGTAAATCGGCATAACTTCCCATAGGGCCGATTTGAGGACCAAAACCGGGACCTATATTCCCTATTGTCGCTATTGCAGTACTAATTCCCGTTATCACATTTTCTTCCGTTAATACCAACAATATTGCAGTTACTACAAATATTGCATAATAAAAGAACACAAACGATATCATTTGCCTTACAACATCTTCATTCACTATTCTTTTATTAATTTTAATGGGATATACACCGTTAGGATGGTGTATTTGTGCTATTTGCCTCCGCATATACTTGAATATTAATATAAGCCTTAATAATTTTACGCCGCCTGATGCCGAACCTATTGATGCACCCGTAAACATCAATATAAACAATAATATTTTTGCTCTTAAACACCACTCTGAATAGTTTGCAGATGCGAAACCGGTTGTGGATATTATTGTCATTACCTGAAAAAACGCTGACCTTATTGATTCTCTTACGTTATAATTATGATGTGTAACCAATATTATTGATATCATTATTGTAAACAAAAGCACAACGCAGCAATATACTCTGAATTCCTCGTCTTTTATTATTGAAATTATTTTTCTTTTTACATAAATTCGATACTGGAGTGCAAAGTTTATCCCTGCAATAAACATAAATACGGCAACCAGCCATACAAATTTCGTTTCACCATATGCAATCAGACTCTCACCCTGCGGTGAAAATCCTCCGCCTGATACCGTTGATAATGATGTACATACAGCATCAAATACAGGCATCTTAAAATATATTAAGATACTAATTTCTATTAACGTTAAAATCAAATATATACTCCATAATGCAGCGGCTGTCTGCCTTATTCGGGGAGTTAACTTGCTTTCATTCGAACCCGGTACCTCAGCTAATAGCGCCTGCCGTCCGGCGATTGAAAACTTCGGAAGTATGGCGGCAAATAATACTATTATTCCCAAACCGCCCAGCCATTGACTGAAAGACCGCCAAAAAAACATCACTTTAGGATATATACTAAAATCTTTTAATATCGTAGCTCCTGTTGTTGTTATACCCGACACACTCTCAAACAACGCATCTATCGGCTTTATTCCGAAATATATATACGGTATTACTCCTATTAAACATATTAAACACCACGTAATTAAAACTATTGCAAAGGCTTCGGTTTTGTTAATATTGTTTATTTCTTCGGTTTTACTGTCTTTTTTCCTGAATAATATCCCCAAACAAAATGATATTACGGAACTTCCGATAAACGGTATAATGTTAATGTAGTCCTTCATTATTATTCCGCATATCACCGGTAAAAGTATTAATAATGAAAAATACCTTAATATCAAACTTATTGAATTTAATACGTTCCTAAAATTCAAATTTTATCACCTTTTAAAATAATTCTTAACTGCGTTTGAATTTTCTTTTGTGGTAAAAATTATTAAATTATCAAACGGCATTATTTGTGTCGTACCTCGCGGTATTATTATACGATTTCTTCGCTGAATTATGGCTATTATTGCCTTACAAGGAAGTGATAAGTTCATAATCATATCATTTTTAAAATTAAATGGTACACATATTTCCAAAACTTCGCCCTGTCCGCGTTCTACTGTCGCTAATATTTCTATATCGGTTTTGATTAAATGATTTTCAATGTCATCTATTGCGGCTCCGTTCTCGGATATCGCCACATCAATTCCAACCTTCTCAAATAAACCGGCATTTGCATTCTTCGATACACGTGTAATTACCTTTGCCACACCCATTTGCTTCGCAAGCAGCGAACACAATAAATTTCGTTCATCATTGTTTGTAACACATACAACAACATCGGATTCATCCAGACGTTCTTCTTCCAATAATGCAAAATTAGCACCGTCTCCGTTGATTATAAGCGTATTTTTTAGCTCCTCGCTTAGCTCCTCACATCTCTTATAATCGTTTTCAATTATTTTTATCTTATAATTTGCTTTTTCCAAGTTCTTCGCAAGCATCAATCCCACACTTCCGCCGCCTATTATTGTTACCTGCTTTACATCTGTTGTCTCTTGGAAAAACTTACCCGCAAGTATATCCAATGAGTATGAAGAACCCATAAATATTACTTTATCATTTAACTGTAACTCCGTATCACCGGTCGGTATAAATAACGTATCATCCCTTGTTATTCCCACGATTAAAGTCTCTTCTGGAAAACTGCAGTCTTTTATTTTTTTATTTATAAATTTTGTACTCTCTATAATTCTGTATTCAAGAAGTCTTGCCTTTCCGTTTGCGAAATCTTCCACATCCAATGCCTGCGGTACCGTTATTATCCTGAATATTTCCTGAGTCATTAACTCTTCCGGCCACATTATATAATCTATCATTAATTCCTTTTGATACTTTGAACCGCGTACTAATGTTAAAGAATCTACATTCTCTTTCTTGCTCACAAAACATACCGTTTTCAGTTTGGTCATATTTATTACCGTTAAACACGCAACGATATTTGCTTCGTCATTATCGGTACAGGCAATAAATATATCCGCATTCTTTATTCCTACGGATTCCAATAAATTTATATTTGAACCTGAACCTTGAACATATTCCAAATCTAATTTGTCAAATTGCTCTTTGTTGTTATTTGAATCATCGTCTATAATTATTATGTCATGATCTTCAAATAACCTAGCCGCTATTAAACATGCCAGTTCATTAGCACCATATATAATTATTTTCATAATTGAACCTTTTTATAGTTACATCTGATTTTTGCCGTCATCTGCCGCCTCATTTTAGCAGTCCAAGCTTAACTTCGCCGAGTACTTCCGGCTTGAAAAGCTTATTTCGCAATTGCGCATTTTTGTTACTTCTCGCAGCTCCGGCAAAATTTTACTTATTTTAAAACCGCAAAATTTTACCGGACAAATTACTTATAAACTAAAATACAATTTTTGTCCAATATTCAAAAAAAGTTTATAACCTTGAAATTTTTTCCGTTATTTCTTTTTTCAATTCAGGTTTATCTGTTTTTAAAACAGAAATATATGCTTTCGTTAAAAGTTTTTTCGCTTTAGCTTTATTACCGTATAACAACATTATTTCCGATGCTTTCAAATAATTTTCGGCAAGCTTTTCATTGTTATCTTGCTGCGAATATAATTTTGTTGATTTACCGTAATAATCAAGCGCTCTGGCATTTTCCTGCAAATTTCTGCAGTTTTTTGCATTTTTTGCCGATATTATTGCCTGTACGGCAATATCTTTTGTTTCTTCGGCAGCTATGTCGGCATAATCCATAAACATAATACTGTTTTCCCTGTCAAATTTTTCCGCATGTACTCTCGCCAAATCCGACAATGCTTGGGTTTGAAGTTTAATATTATCCGATTCTCCGGCATACGAAGCTGCTGCTATATAATGTTCTATTGCCGCATCCAGTTTTACATAATCATCATATATTTTACCCATGTATATATGCGATTTTGCTTTAATATCATTATTTCTGCTTGTTTGTGCCGCTTCATTATAATTGTATAATGCCTCATTTAGATTGTTTATACCGTCATACACTCTGCCTTGTTCATAATGAACCATCGCGCTTAATTGCTCATCTCCGTTATTATTTGCATAATCCATTAATTCGCTTAAAACGGACGAGGCATCGTCGGGTCTGTTTATTGCCGCATATTTCTTTGCTTGGATAAATTTTCTTTTTGCCTCCTTATCGGCGGGAATATATCTCTCTTCAACATATTGAGATGGTTTATATTCCTCTTCAATATTCTTTTTCTCTGCCGAAATTTCCGATTTATCTTGCTCTTCCAAAACAGGCAAAGAAATCTCTTCATTTTTTTCCGTTTTATAGTTTATCTGCTGTAAAAATAATGCATCTACCCAATTTTCGACAACCTTCGAAGGCTTCTTTAATGTATTTGTTATATACTCGTCCAGTATTTGCGATGCATTCTTTAAATTTGACTGTATTATCTGAGCATTCGGGCGTTCTTTTTGAGACTGACCTTCTATCAGCCTTAAATATTCATTTACCTCTTTTTTTATCTCATCCGGCGCGCCTATTGCATTTGCGGTATTTTTAAAATCACTTATTATCTGGTCAATACCGATTTGTCTTCTGCTGTAATCTATTGCGGTTTTTTCCCCGTTGGGGAAGTAATTTCTGCCGGTATTTGCGCCTCTGTCTTGCTCACGGCTATTTTCGGCATGACGTGATTGCTGAGAATTTTCCTCTTCCTGTTTAGGTTTTACTCGTACTTGAGGTACACCTCCGTACGTTTTACCTATATATCCGGGATATATTGTATTATACAATTCCGCTGCCTCGCACTTACACTTTTTATCACATCTAATTCTACATTCTCTAGTATCGTATTTTTTTATTTAGTTTTAAATACTCTATTTAATGTATTAATTTTTTTTTCAACTTTTTTCCATTTATTTGTATTTAATTTAATAAAATGTTAAACTTCATATATGTTTAAAAAATACTTAATAAATAAATTTAATAAAAAATTCGCAGGGAAAGAACTTATGTTCTGTCCAAGAATATTTACGGATATGTCTTTTCTGCCATCCGATGTGCTTTTATGCTGTCACTGTACAAAAATGCCATATAACCCGCCTAAACTCTTTCCTAAAATGATTTCTAAATTCAATTTCTTTGAATACATTAAAAATCTGGACAGGATTATGACTTCTAACCAGTCTCCTGATGGTGTCTGTAGAGGATGTATTTTCCTTGAAAAACAAATCGTTCCTAAACTTCCTTATGATTATAATATTAATTTTATTACCATTAATCATTTCACTAAATGTAACTCTAATTGCGTTTACTGTATTTATGGTGATTTAGGCCCCAAAACACAAGATATTAAATACCATTTGCTGCCTATTCTTAAACAAATGCTAAAACAAAAAATGCTAAAGCAGCAAGGCTTTCTTTTCAATTGGGGCGGAGGTGAACCTACCATTTGCTCTGAATTTAAAGACATTGTTAAATTCGCATATGATAATAAACTGCGCCAAGCTATTAATTCCTCAGGTGTAGAATTCTCTGACATTATTCTCGACGGTCTTAAAGATGGTGCTATCAGTATCCAAATTTCACCTGATGCCGGAACTGCAGAAACTTATAAATCAATCAAACGTCAGGATAATTTTGATGATGTCTGGTATAATATAAAAAAATACGCTATTTATCCCGATATGCTCTTTGTTAAATATATTTTCTTCTCGCTGAGTGCAAATGAAACAGATGTTGTTAAATTTATTGATTTATGTGTTGAATCAGGTGTTAAAAACATTGTTATAGATTGTGAAACAAACAGCAGCAGAAATCCTGAAAGCACTTTCGGACCTATTACAAATGATATCGTTAATCTTGCTATTTTAATGAAACGGCTTGCTGTTCATAACAATATTAATTATGAAGTATCTTATCAGTGGTCTCAGGAAAACAGAGATCTTATCCTTAATTCAAACTAAAAAAAAAGGAACTTTTTTAATGTTCCTCTGAAATCTTTTTCAATTTCCTCGTGTGTTAGTAAAGGTAGTAAGTAAGGTAAGTATGAATTATAAAATCTTATTTGTTTTTCTCTCTTAATATCTTGTGTTTATCATCTACATATATATAAAGTATATACAATTTAAATAATTGCTTTTTTGATATATCTTTTTTAAATAAAAATATAAAAATACTGAAACGGTAAGGGTTTCACCGCTTTACAAAACTTCATAATTACAAACGGAACAGTTGAAAGCATCCGATAATATATTTTCACGGACGGATTATATCACAGGTGCTTCTTTATGCTTTTTATGATATTTTTTTCTTTTTATCAAATCAACAAAAGCTTCAAGACGAGTTATATATCCGGCTCTTCCCGTTTGTTCGTCCATTATTAATGTTAATATGGGAATTTCACAATCTTCTCGCATAGAAGGGAAAATATTTTGAGACATAATTTCGGGCATACAAGTAAACGGGCTGATGTGTATTATGCCGTCGGTGCCTTTTTCATTTGCATACGCAACATCACTGACTGATTCCAATGCATCACCGCCTATATCTCTCATTAAATAGGGTTTTGCCATCCTGAATGCACGTTCTAAATGTGTTTCTCCTTTTTTAAACCATTTGGGTATTATTGCATCTTTTATAAACCCTGAAACTGTCAGACTTCTTCGTACCTGCACTCCCATTTTCCCCAGTTCCTTTTCAATATTCTGATTTGAAAAAGGATCCTGTACTAAGAATATCTCGCCCGTTATATCAACATTTACGACTTCTTTTTCTTTATCTGTCGAGGTCATTTTTATTTCTTTTATAGCTTCTTTTTCGGCTTGTTTTAATTCTCTTATATTATTTGCATCAAGTACAAGCGCCAAGCTTCTGTTATAATGCTTTTCAGCCGTTCCCGGTTCTTCTTCACGTGCACGGTAGTACGAAAATAAATTTTCTATCCTGTCCAAAACAAACATTTTTCGTACCGCTATGTTTATCGCCTTTATCAATGTTATGGGATTTCTTACTCCCGATAATTCGGTAAGAAATTTATACATTCCCTTAAATCCGTCGTATAATTGCAATTCCGTGTATTTTGATTCATAGCCCAAATCTTTTAGTACATTTCTTATACTTTGGCCATATTCACCCAATCGGCATATACCGGGTGATGATATCATAGCTACGTAATCCGCTCCGTTTTCCAGAGCTTGCATGAAATTCCCGAGTATCAATTTGTATGGTAAGCAAATAGAATCAGGACTGTATTTTGTACCGAGTTCCAATGTCTTTTTACTTGTGTAAGGCGGTATTAACGGTTCTACACCTAATTTCCTTAATGCGGATGCCCATGCTATATATACATTCCCCATATGCGGAAATGCCACCTTTATTTGTTTCTTTTCCGTCATTTTTATATTTTCAGCAAATATCCGCCATTATCCGCATTCTGCAATATATCTTCATTCAATTTGCTTCTAAGATTTTTTATATATTTATATACATAATCTCGCGGTAAATCAAGTATTTTTGCCAAATCCCTTGCATATACTATTGTATTTCTGTTTTCCAAAAAGTGTTCAAATACAAGCTGTTCTCTTTCTGTAAGTGTTTTTTTGAAAGAATATTTTACTTGTTTTTCTTCCTTTTTTTTCTTTTGTTTTTCGATTTCTTTTTTATTTTCTTTTATTTGTTTTGTCGATTTAACGGCTGTCGGCTTTTTAGGCATCTCAGTCGTTTTCTTTTCCGTTGATTTTACTTCTTTTGTTTCTTTTATCTCTTTTTCTTTACTAAACGATTTTAAAGCTAATGTCGTAATTTTTTCGGTTTTCGGTGTATATTGTTCCATACTCATAGATGTTAATGACCTTAACATAACACTATCAACCAAACTGTCATCATGTTTTTCTTCTTGAATAACTTTACCTAACCTTGCCGCATACTCCTCTAATGTAATGCGTTCCAATGAGCTTCTCCACTTACGAATTTCTTCTTTGCTCAAGTACTCCGGCATACCTATAAATCTCCTTGACTCTATATCTTAAACTGTTTTAGGGATTAAGTTTATAATTTAATCTCTTATCTACATGACAAATTTATCACAAATTTTATGTAAAATCTTAAAATATAAATAAAGTTTTACAAACTCATTTTGTACACTAATTAATTTTAGACTAAATATTTGCATCTGCTTAATTTTTTGAATAAAATAATATAAAATTGTCCGAGAAAATTTTGCGATAAGGAACGTACAAAGCAAAACACCATAGCGGAGTGAGGATGATTGAGCCTGTATGTGAAACTGAGCGGAATTTTTGAGCGGCAGCTTTAAAAGATAAGCACTTATACGGCGGCAAAGTGCAGCACAGGATTAGATAAAGGTTATAATAAAAGATTAAAGATTTTAACGAAGAGCAATATGAAATACAAAAGTTGTGAATTTTTAAGACATGCCATAATGTTTTGGACAAATGAAATAGATTATTGTTGTCATTCCGGCATAAGGTTTTTTGAGTTTTATAAAATCAAAAAACCATACAACGGGGAAGCTTTAGACTGGGATGAACTAATGCTGGAGAGAAAAATCAAACTTCAAAATATGAAAGAAGGAACTCCGAGTATTTTCTGTGAAAACTGTCAATATTATGAAGAAAGAGATTGGGATGATTGGGAACCTTATATCAATTTTATAATCATATCTCATTGGACTCATTGTAATTCAAATTGTATATATTGTACGTTAGATAAAAAACCGAAAATAAAACCTTATAATTTTATGCCCATTCTTAAAGATATGAAAGATAAAAATATTTTAAGATTTGACGGAAGGTTGAGTTTCGGCGGCGGTGAACCTACACTTTTGAAAGAATTTGATAAAATTATGAATTTTTTCTATGACAATAATATTGCAAATGTGCAAATTAATTCTTCAGGAATCAAATTCTCCAAGAT
Source organism: Candidatus Gastranaerophilales bacterium (assembly GCA_947630355.1). Taxonomy (GTDB): domain Bacteria; phylum Cyanobacteriota; class Vampirovibrionia; order Gastranaerophilales; family Gastranaerophilaceae; genus Avigastranaerophilus. The sequence goes on from CANRHJ010000058.1 coordinate 8,916, forward strand.
TATTGAAAAATATATATCTTTAGAAAATACAAGATTAACAATTTCCCCTGACAGTTCAGATGCTAATACATACAGAAATATTAAAAGGGTTAATAAATTTAACGATGTTTGGAAAAATATAAAAAAATATGCCAAAGCTCAAAAAGACAATAAATTCGGTGTTTCTACGAAATATATTCTGCTTCCTTTTGATTCCGGTTTTTATCCAAATGCTTATAAAGAACAAATCAAAAATTGGCTTATTTTAAGTAAAGAATCAATGGTTAATTCCGTTATTATGGATATTGAATCACACTGGTATGCATATAATAAAAATAAAATTGATAAAAATCATCCGATAATAGAACTTTATGAATATTTTGAACAAGAAGCAAAAAAACTTGATTTACATGTTGAATATTTTGCCGTAGGAGAACTTATAAAACCTTTATTAAATCAATAATTAAGAAAAGAAATGTCCTCTTTTTGAGTTTAAAGTAATATTATCAAAAGAATATAATCTTGCGGGACGCTTTGAGCCGACTTTCGTATATTCGTTTAATTCCTTTAGAATAGCACCTGTCAATACTTTTTTACGGAAATTTCTTTTATCAAGTTTCATATCAAGAATAAGTTCATATGATTTCTGAAGTTCCGTCAAAGTAAACTTTTCAGGCAGAAGTTGGAATGCTATCGGGCAAAATTCCAATCTTTCTCTCATTCTTTTTATTGAATATTCTATAATTTCTTTATGGTCATAAGCCAATGTGGGAAGATTATAAACTTCATGCCATTGAACTTCCGTTATACCTTGCGATGTATCAAAAGATAATTTAATATCATCACTTCTTATTAAAGCGAAATATGCACAGGTAATAACCCTTGAACCCGGATAACGGAGCGGGTCGCCAAATGTATACAATTGTTCCAAATATATATTATCAACATTTGTCTTTTCTTTTAATATTCTTAAAGCAGCATTATCAAGGTTTTCCGATAATCTGATAAATCCTCCGGGTATAGCCCACCTGCCTTTAAACGGCTCATTTGCTCTTTTTACCAATAATACTTGTAATTTATTATCTTTAATTGTAAAAATGACTACGTCAGTTGTTATTTCGTGTGTCTTTATCTCCTGAAACATACTTCTGCCTTCTTATATTCCTTGATTTGCCAAATATTCTTCTATTATTTTTTCTTCCGCTTCTTCAAAATAATTTATATCGCTAAACCCTGATTTATAATTACTTATTATAGGATCCGGATTATGTTTTAAATTTGTATAATTGTTCATTATTTTTGATACAAACTTCTTTGTTTCCGCAAACGGAGGAACTCCGTTATATTTTTTTACGTTACCGGGCCCCGCATTATATGCAGCAAGTGCCAATTCCATTGTTCCGAACATTTTATACATCATCTTATAATATGCAATCCCGGCTTTTATATTATCCTGAATATGATACGGATTATATCCCAAGCGTTTTGCCGTTGACGGCATTAATTGAAATACTCCGATTGCTCCGTAAGGACTTTTTTTATGGTGGCAAAATCCCGATTCCGCTTTAGCTATACTCAATGCTATTGCGGGATCTATTCCCATCTCCATTGAATGCTTTACAATTAATCCTTTAACGTTAACTTTCGAGTCGGCTTCCGCTCTTGTTTCCAAACAAACATTTATCACCGAAAGCATTACTAACACTAAATATACTATTACTTTTCGAGCCATGAAAATCCTCAATGTTTATTTATCACGCTTTAAAGTTTTATTATTTTAATAATAGTACGAAAATTTAAAAATTCAACCTGTTATCCGTATACACATTCCGTATTGTTTTTCGGACAGTTATAATTTGAACCTGTCCTTGAATATTTTGACAAACGGTATCATTAACCGGTTTAAAATTACCGGCGGCCTACTAATCCAATAAATCTT
>CANRHJ010000059.1 GCA_947630355.1 Candidatus Gastranaerophilales bacterium
CGTGCCAGTTATCTTCAATAACTCTTACTGTTGCTATTGTTTTTTCCAGCATAATGACATCTGCTCTTGATATATAATCATTTCCGCACGCACCAAAGGTATCAATAGTTTTATAAAATTCTTCAATAGAACCGGATTGGTAAGTTTGTTCGTTTAATTGACCAAAAAAGCAGGCTTTTTCATAAAAATACGGTTTGACTATTGAACTGTCGCCTTTTTTAACCGCCTCGCAAAATTTTAGTGCAGCATTTTCAACCGCATTATATTCTTTAATATCATCTCTCATAAAGTACCTCTTTCCTTTTGTCTTTTTATTTTCTCATTTTTTCAATAATGGAAGTGGTGGATTTACCTTCTACAAAACTTATGAACTCTATTCTGCCTCCGTTTGCCATTATGCCTTTAGCTTCAGGCAGAGTTTCTATTGTATAATCCGCACCTTTTGTATGGACATCAGGTTTTATTTGAAGCAATAAGTCCAAAGGCGAATCTTCATCAAACAAAACTACATAATCAACACATCTTAAAGCGCTTAAAACTTCGGCTCTGTCGTTTTCATTGTTTATCGGGCGTCCTTCTCCTTTTATGCTCCTTACCGATTTATCGGAGTTCAAAGCTACAATTAAAACATCCGCAAAACTTTTTGTTTTCTCCAGATACCTGACATGCCCGACATGCAGAATATCAAAGCATCCGTTTGTAGTAACAATGGTTTTGCCTTCTTCTCTAAGCTTTTTAATAGTTTCTTTAAGTTCCTCGCGGTTGATTAGCATTATGACCCCTGATAAATCGGAGCTTTCCGATTTTCTTATTATTTATTTTCCTGCGGTGCGTTTGCATTAAAAGCTTCTTGTGTCTGAGGATTTTCAGCCGCAGCTTTCTTTATTTTTTCTTGTATTTTTTCGGGATTATAATTTTCATCATAATATTCTATTTTCGCTTCATTTTTTAATGTTGCAATCTTACTTTTTAATATATCAACCTTATCACGGCTTTCGAGGTAATTAATAATATCATTTTTGGTTTGTTCAAAAGACATTGTGCCTGCTTCGGCTCTGTCCGTTACTTTTATTATGTGATAGCCGTAAGGAGTTTGTATTACTTCACTGATTGTATTCGGAGCCATTGAGAATGCTTTTTCCGCGAACGGTTCTACCATTTCATCTTTTGCAAAAAATCCCAAATCTCCGCCTTTAACTGCACTTACACTGTCTTGTGAATTTTCTTTTGCTACTTTTGCAAAGGTTGAAGGAGCTGCTTTAACCTTATTATAAAGTTTTTCCGCCTTTTCTTTTAATGATTGCATTTCTTCGGCTGTTCTTTTTTCCAATTCTTCATCACTTATATCTTTGTTTTCTTTCTTTATATTAACTTTTATCTGTTCGGGATTTGCTGCTATTAATATATGAGAAGCTCTTACACGCTGCGGATATCTGAATTTATCAGAGTTTTCGTCATAATATTTCTTTGCTTCCGCATCTCCTATAGATACCATAGCTATTGAGTCTACAAGTTTTTTCAATTTCATTTCGTCTTCCAAATCTTTACGAAATTTATCGTAACTTACACCGTTTAGCTTTAATATCTGTTCAAATTGCTCTTTCGATCCGAATTTACTTATTATTTCTTTTTCGGCGGCTGAGAGTTCATCTTTGCTTATTTCTATTTTCCTTTGTTTCATTTCTTCATTTAACAGCGCTTTTACTATTAATTCAGACATTACTTTTTCTTTCATCATTAAAGAAAAAATATTATCCGGATTATCTTTCAAATCAATTCCCATTTGTGAAAACATGTTATTAGAAGTTACTTCTTCATAGGCTCTTATAAATTCTGTTTTGGTTATTACCGTATTATTGACTTTTGCCAGATTTTCATTATTTTTTATCATTGAACATCCTGAAAATATAATCATACCCATCATTAAGCATAATATTAATTTTATTTTCTTCATTTATTTACTCCTTAATTTTTCTAACCTTTATTATTCGAATTATAATTATACCCTATCTTTAATATATGATAAAATAAATTAGACAGAATGTTAAACAATTCTTCAAAATTTATATAAGCTCTGTTTAAAAGAAGTATCCCAATTCCGTCGGGGCAACTGTTTGGAGCATTCGTATATTTTATATATTTCGTAATATTTTTTTCCGCTTTCGATGAGATTATATTCCATTCACCCTTTGATAAGTTAGTATAAATTCTTATGTAAGAATCAGTTTCCCGTATTAACGATATTTTAGCTTGAGTCGCAAGTATTCTTAGTTGTACCAGCTTTATTAAATTTTCAACAGGTTCGCTCATTTTTGAAAATCTGTCTTTCCATTCGCTTTGTATTGCATTTATTTCATCTATTGTCGTTGCATCTGCAAGTCGTTTGTATTCAATCATTTTTTGTTCTTTTGAACCTGCCCATTCGTCGGGAATATATGCCGTTACGTTTATATCCACTATTGAAGGCTTTTGCTCTTCATATTTCCCGTCTTTTATTTCACTTATTGCCTGTTCCAGTAATTGACAGTATGTATCAAACCCCACGTTTACCATTTGTCCATGCTGTTTGGTGCCTAATACATTTCCCACTCCTCTTATTTCTATATCACGCATCGCTATTTGATATCCGCTGCCGAGTGTCGTAAACTCTTTTATATATTGTAATCGTTTTACTGCATCAGCCGTTATTCCTTTTCCTGCCTTATACATACAATAACAATATGCCTGCCTGTCGGTTCTTCCTACTCTTCCCCTTATTTGATATAACTGTGCCAGCCCGAATTTGTCCGCATCTTCTATTATTATGGTATTCGCATTGGGTATATCAAGCCCTGATTCTATTATCGTTGTGCACATCAACACATCATGTTCCCTGTTTAAAAAAGCTGTCATTATGTTTTCTAACTGCATTTTATCCATTTGTCCGTGCGCCGTCGCCAGCCTTATATTCGGCATTAATTTCTTTAAATTCTCAGCTCTTTCGTATATACTCTCTACCCGATTATATAAATAAAATACCTGTCCTTCCCTTTCCAATTCATAATTTATCGCATTTTTTACCATGTTTTCTTTATATTCGCTTACATATGTTTTTATAGGCAGCCTGTTTGTCGGCGGAGTGTTTATTATACTCATATCTTTTATTCCTGATAATGACATATATAATGTTCGCGGTATCGGAGTGGCTGACATCGTTAATATATCAATATTCTTCTTTAACCGTTTTAGTTTTTCCTTATGTGCCACACCAAATTTATGTTCCTCATCTATTACCAGCAAACCTAAATCTTTAAACTTCACATCGTCTTGCAATAACCTGTGTGTGCCTACTATTACATCCGTTTCGCCCAGTATTAACCTGTTTATTATTTCTTTCTGCTCTTTTGTACTTTTAAATCTTGATATAAGTTCTACTTTTACGGGAAACGGTTTAAATCTCTCACTGATGGTTTGATAATGCTGCATGGCAAGTATTGTTGTCGGAACAACTATTGCAGCTTGCTTCGATGACATTACCGCCTTAAATATTGCTCTTATTGCCACTTCAGTTTTTCCGAACCCTACATCTCCGCATATTAACCTATCCATTGGTTTATCGGATTCCATATCCTCTTTTGTTTCGTTTATTGCTTTCATTTGATCAGGTGTTTCGGTATATCCGAAAGAATCTTCCATCTCATACTGCCATACTGTATCCGGCTCAAACGCATACCCCTTTGATAATTTCCTTAATGCATACAAATTTATTAAATCTTGAGCTACTTCTTCTACCGCCTTTTTTACTTTTGTTTTTGTATTATTCCAATCATTACCGCCCATCCTGGATAATGGAGGAAGTACATTCCCTGAACCGCGATATCGGCACAACATGTTTATCTGCTCGGCAGGAATATGCAACTTATCTTTGTTCGCATATTCTAACGTTAAATAATCTTTTTCCTCTCCGTCTATTTCTTGTTTAGTTAAACCTTTAAAAATACCTATTCCGTGAACCATATGTACAATATAATCACCCTCTTGTATATCGTTTAAGGTCTCTATAAATTCTACATTCTCACGCTTGTAATTGTATCTGGTACCTGTTATATCCTTTGAACGTTTATTAAATAATTCCTTATCGGTTATTATTATTAATTTGCAATCTTCTGTTTTGCTTCCCGCAAATGCTATATTATCAGTTATATATACCGCATTCTTATCTTCGTATTTATATGAATACTCTATTTCGTTCTCTTTTAATATCCCTTCCGAACGCCCCTTATATTCCGAAGCTATTACTATTTTGTATCCTTTTTTATTATTTTCCTTTATATATTTTATTACATCCTCCGTACCTTTGCTGAAATACGGAATTAATTCGGTTTGTAACTCTATATTGATATCAAAATCTTCGGACAAAAAATTATCAAAATATATTTTTTCCTTATTAGCCAGTGATGATAGCATTTCACTCAACGTAAGATGATGTTTTTTATCCGACTTTATCAGCATCTTTGAATTTTGATTTTCTTCATATTGTTTGTTTAAATCGGCTTCCGCCTGTTCATATCTTGTCTTAAATTGCGTATAATCATCAAATATATAAATATAGTCATCCGGCAAAAGACTTGTTAATTCCTTTAATGCCCGATTAAAACAATTCTCATAATATTCAATTCCTTCAAAATAATTACACTGTTTTATTTCTTCTATAATTTCTCTTTGACTGTCTTCATTCTCATCTGCATTTTTTTCAAGTATCTTATATGAATTTTTATCGGGTATAAATTTATAAACAGGCTCTATTTCCACATATTCAGCTTTTTGTATACTTTTTTGAGTTGAGTTATCAAAAATTCTTATATCTGTAACGGTATCTCCCCAAAATTCCAGTCTGTACGGATATTCACTTAACGGATAAATATCCGTTATATCTCCCCTTATACTGAATTCTCCTATATCAGCAGCAAGCGTTTTTCTTTTATACCCCAGTCTTATCAAATCTTTTGCAAGACTTACGGTATCTATTTCATCGTCCCTTTGTATTTTTATTTTGTTTTTTTCAAAAAATGAAATATCGGGAAACCTTTCAAATAATGCCTTCTGCGGTACAATTATTATATCCGGCGGATTTTTTATTATTTGTACTTGTTTTGCATATTTATATAAATTTTTTGAATTTGTATCATATATTGAACCGTCTTGATAGGGAAATATTACCGCTTCCGTCCCGAATAAATGTTTCAAATCATTCTGAAATTTCAACGCTTTTTGCTCGGTTTCGGTTATCAAAACCGCTTTCTTCTTCTCCTTTATCAATATTTGCGCTATTATTAATATCTTATTAACATTCGTTATTCCGCTTAGTGCAAATGATATACGCTTCTTTATCAGAGCGGATACTTTCTCTGTATATTCACATTTTATATTTTTTATAAATTCACGCATTTTTTTATTTTAGTTCTTTACTTCATATTTTTCAATTATATATATGATGTTTGAGTATATCATTTAATGTTTTAATATTTAATATAATACAAAGGGAGTAAGGATATGAAAAAATATTTCATTTTGGCTTTATTTATATTTTCTTTATCAGGATTGGCTTATGCTGACGGTATGGTTTTTGATCCTACGGAATATCCCGCTATTGAAGATATTCCGGTTTCAAAAGTAACTAAAACTAATACCTCTAACCCGGCTAATATCCCTTCTAATACTAAAATTCAAAATAATATTAAGACTGACTCAAATCTTGCTCAAAATGCTATTTCCAACCAATCAGGAAATTTTAATAATGCTTTATTTGAACTCGACAGCGCTCAGGTTAACATAAGAAATGAATTATTGGATTATCAAGCCAAATATCAGGAAGTGGATAATCAATATCGATTAATCAAAGAACAAAGAAAAGTTCTTGCCGACCAAATTAAAACAGTTGAACGCAGAATCAGAGATATTGAAAAATCTAAAAACAATATCAGAAAATCAATGATATAATTATTTAGACTCTTACCTTTGTAAGAGTCTTTTAATAAGGAAATATGTGAACTATGAGTAAACAGGTTAAATTAATTCTGTTTTCCTGCTTTTATATTATCGGTATTCTTTGCTTCTTTTGTCAGGGATTAATACTTCCGGCTGTTACGTGCCTTACGGCTTTATACGTCGTAAATATTAAAAAAGGCATTTTCTCATATAAATATTTCGCCGCCTTATTAACTGTATTTCTTTTCGGTTTTTTAAATACTTATTTTAATTTCCGCACAGATGACGATTTAACCCCTTATACCGGCAATAATGTATCGGTGAGTGCAAAAGTACTTACAATTCCATCTAATAATATTAACGGTAAAACTAAGTTTTTTGCTAAGGTTACTTCTTTATCTTTTGATGACGTCTACTTGCAGGGTTTAAACTCAAAAACTATGGTTACAATCCAGGATAAACAAGAAAAGTTAAACTTAATAAAAATCGGTGATACCTTAAATCTAAACGGATTTTTAACAAAACCCGTCATGGCTCAAAACCCTTCTCAGTTTGACTATTCCAAATATCTGCAATTGAAAAATACTTTTTCTCTCCTTTATGTTAAAAATTCTAATGCGAAAACTCTGAACACTAAGCACTCTGAAAATAATTGGTATGTTTCCGCACCCGCTGAGGATTTCTACGGTATTCTTATTCAAAAACTTAACGATAAAAGAAATGCTATCCTTAATATCCATCGTAAAAACATAAAATCACCCATGATTGAAATTTTAGGCGGTATTATTTTCGGTGATGATGCCGTTAATCCCGATGAAGAAACCAAAGATAATTTTATACATTCGGGTATTATTCATATTCTTGCGGCTTCAGGCATGAATGTTTCTCTTATTGCGGGTATTTGGTTTTTTGTCTCAAAAACTTTGAAATTTAATTATAAATTTTCCGTTATTTCTTGCATGCTGTTAATTATTTTCTATACGTGTATGACAGGGTTTGGCCCGCCGATTATAAGAGGATTTTTAATGCTTTTCTTAGTGCTGCTGGGAAAATTGATTGACCGCAGCGCACCTACGATGGGTTTATTATTCCTTGTTGCCATGCTAATGCTTGTTTATTCACCCATGATGGTTTTTGATGTCGGATTTCAATTATCTTTTATAGTAACTTTTGCTCTGATTTTATCAGCACCCGTATTATCGTTTAATTTTAAATTTAAACCGATTAACTGTATTATAAGTGCTTGTCTTATTCCCGTTATTGCCCAGCTCTATGCGGCACCTCTGCAAATATTCTATTTTAACTCCGTTACTGTTTATTCCGTTTTCGCAAATATTGCAATAATTCCGGTGCTCAGCGTTGTATCTTTTGTCGGTTTTATCAGCTCTATTATTGCTTTAGTCCCGATTCTTTCCGACAAAATTTGTTTTATTGCCGATTTAATTTTAAATCCGCTCCTTATATACATTGTTAAAACCGCTCAGTTCTTTGCCTCTCTGCCATATTCCGTTATCACAATCAAAAAACCGTCACTTCTTCAGATTATTTTGTACTTTGCAATTATTATTCTTTTTACTTGTATTCTCAGATATAAATTATTTTTCAAAAAGTTATATTATATTTTGTCCCTATTAATTATTGTTTTCGGTTTAACTTTTATTCAAATTCCCAATAATAATTCGGAAGTGATATTCTTTTCCGTCTTAAACGCAGATGCAATACTAATTAAATCACCTGATAATAAATATTTCATTCTGGATACGGGTAAATTGCCATACTTATCCAACGCTTCACAAGCTAAATATATTATTATCAAATATTTAACCGATAAGGGAATTAAAAATATTGATTCGGTGATTTTAACCCATTTTGACTCTGACCATGCGGGCGGAACTTTGGATATATTGAACAATCTTAACGTCGGTAAAATATATATTACCAAATGTTCGAAAAATACTAAACTTGTTTCTGATATTACCGATTATATCCGGCAGCATAATATAAAAACAATTATTGTTAACAGGGAAGAAGTAATCTACCGTAAAAATAACTTCTCTTTAACTGTTTTAAAACCCGATGATATTAACTTGAAAACCGAAAACGAACAATCTTTAGCGGTAAAACTATCTTATAAAAATAATGATGTCCTATTTATGGGAGACGGAAATTATAAAACATATCAAGCTCTGCCGGATGATTACAAACAAGGAATTGAAATAATAAAAATAGGTCATCACGGTGCAAATAAAACAATAGACTTAAATATGATTAATAATTCGGATTTATTTATAATCTCTACGGGGAAAAATCCTTATAATCATCCCGGTTCCGATACCATAGCTCTGCTTGACAATTCAGGCAAAAAATATCTGAGAACCGATTATCATAATGCCATTAAACTTATATTAGATGATAACAAATACGAATATAAGGTGTTCTCACCCATAACAAAAAATTTCATAAAAATATAACTCCTTCTGGATTGTAAATTTTTATTAAGCAGACCTCAAAAAAATGACTTATTTACTAAAGTTTATTAAAAATGTGACGATAGCATATTTGTAACAAACAATAAGGAGGAAAATATCAATGACAAACATTAATCCTATTAATCTCGGAATTAGCGGGAATATGTATTTTAAAGGAGAAACAAACGAAGAAATTACTGCAAAAAAAGAAGAATTGAAATCGGGTGAAAATTCAAAGAAACAATATAACCTCGAAGAAGTATTAAACATGTTAGCAGCACAAAACAAAGATTTAGTTCCCGTAACAACACCAAAAACATTGGATGTTTCAAAATATGTAACGGAAGAACAAGAAGCCAGAATTGCCGATTTTATGCGGAATTTTGAAGCGGACTTTGATGAAGCAGAATCTGCCGCTTTAAATGAGTTCCCTGATATCTCGGAAAATGCTGCAAAAAATATTGCACTGGCATATATTAATGCAACATACTAAATTATACCCCTAATTCCCAATCCTAATTATTGTTTGTTTTTCTAAGACCGCTTGTGCGGTCTTTTTTTGTGTTATAATATTTTACATATACATAAGCAAGGAGGAAAAACCTGTGGGTTATAAAATTTTAAGTAAAACAGAGTTATGCCCTAACCAATACGAATTAAAGATAGAAGCACCTTATGTTACAAGGAATGCTCAAGCCGGGCAGTTTATTATATTCAGAGTGGAAGAACAAGGCGAAAGAGTACCGATTACAATAGCTGATGTCGACAGAGAAAACGGCATATTAACCGTTGTATTTATGGCTGTCGGATATACAACAAAAAAATTAGCCATGCTTGAAGTGGGTGATGAAATTGTTGACGTAGTCGGACCTTTAGGTAAACCTACAGAAATTGAAAAATACGGTACGGTTGTTTGTGTTGCCGGCGGTTATGGAGCAGCACCATGCTACCTGATTTCTAAAGCATTCCATGATGCCGGAAATAAAGTTCATATGATTACCGGAGCAAGAAATAAGGACCTATTGTTCTGGCAAGATAAAATGAAAACAGCCTGCACAGAGCTTCATGTTGCTACGGATGACGGTTCTCTCGGTCATAAAGGCTTTGTTACCGAAGTTTTAGCGGAAATTATGGAAAACGAAAAAGTTGATTATGTTATAGCTGTCGGGCCTATGCCTATGATGAGAGCTGTTGCAAACCTTACCAGAGAAAAAGGAATTAAAACAGAAGCCAGCATGAATCCGATAATGATTGACGGTACCGGTATGTGCGGTGCTTGCAGAGTTACTGTCGGCGGCGAAGTTAAATTTGCCTGCATCGATGGTCCTGATTTTGATGCACACAAAATTGACTTTGATGAAGTTATTAACAGAACCAAAATCTATAAAGATGAAGAAAGAAGAAGAAGTGAAAATTGTAATCTTCTTAAACAAGCACAAGCTGTAAGATAAAGGAGAATATTGTGAGTAATAAAATTCCGATTTGCCCTTTAATGAGTGCAGGAAATGATATAACAATGGTGTGTGTACAGGAAAATTGCGCATGGTATATGAAAAACTACAAAACCTGTTCGATATATTTGCTGGCACACAATGCGGTTCTTGATATCAAAGAAAAACAAGCTCAAAAAACACCTCAATAAGAGGTGTTTTTTATATTCTGCTTTATGGTAACGGCGGATTTTAAACTACAGTTTGGGTTAGGGAAGCATAATTTAACATTTAATAATATTTTAATTACGTCAGCTCAAAACTCCGAATAGCTTCCTTTAATTAAAATATTTTGCATTATAAATCAATCGTAGGTTGGGTTAGCGAAGCGTAACCCAACATTTAATAATATTTTATATTGTAAATTATTTATTGTGAAAATCAATCACAGATTGATTTACGGTTATCTGTCATTATTTTTAATTTGAGTAAAGTCTGAGCAGACATATTTATATTGATTTTGTCTTTTTTTCAGTATAATATTTTAAATGAATATTTAAGGCAGATAGTGAACTTATTCTGACATTGGAGGAAAAAATGCCGCATAGACGAGTAGTTGTAACAGGTATGGGATGTGTAACACCTTACGGAATAGGTGTTGATAAATTATGGCAAAATCTGATAAAAGGCA
>CANRHJ010000060.1 GCA_947630355.1 Candidatus Gastranaerophilales bacterium
GGTTAATAATCATTCAGAATTTAGAACTCAAAAATTAAAAACGGAAGCTCTTGCAAAAGTTGATTTAATAACATCTTTAAAAGATTTCAGAAATCATTTCAGAACTCAAAAAGAAGCTGATTTAACATTTTTAGAATTATATAATTCTGGAACTCATTTAAAAGATGTCTATAAAATATTAGGAAAAATTGCCGCTCGTTCAAGTCTTTTAAGGTGGATAAAAACTTATGAAGATAATAATGAGAAATGGGAATCGCTTATTTCTCATTACAAATGTTCAAAGGTTGATGAATACAACACAGAATTAAGACCTGAAGAAATTTCGCAATTTGAAAAATTCTTGTTTCACCCTAACAAATTTAAAATCAGTAAAGCCATAGCACTTTCAAAATTTTGTTTAAGGAAAAAGGACATTATTGATTTACATTCCGATTCAAGTTATAGAAGATATGCTGAACACATAAGAAAAACAAAATATGACAAATGGGTTTTATGCAGAGAAGGGGAAAAGGCTTTTAATGATAAAGTTGAACCTTATATTGAAAGAGACCTGTCAAAAATTGAAGTTGGGGACATTCTTGTTGCAGACGGTCATGTTCTTAATTTTCAAGTTCTAAATCCCTTCACAGGTTCAGCCGTTCGTGCAACTCTTGTAGGCTTCTTTGAATGGAAATCGGGAACACTTGCGGGATATGAAATTATGATGTCGGAAAATACTCAATGTATTGCAAGTGCATTAAGAAATTCAATTTTAAATCTTGGCAGAATTCCTAAAATTGTTTATCAAGATAACGGAAAAGCATTTAGAGCAAAATATTTTCAACATTGTAATTTTGATGAAGTAGGGTTTAACGGTGTTTATGCAAATCTGGGAATAAAATCTGTTTTTGCAAAGGTCAGAAATGCAAAGGCAAAAGTTATTGAAAGATTTTTTCTTGAATTTCAAGAAGAATTTGAGAAAATGATGCCTTCATATATCGGAACATCAATTGAAGAAAAACCTGCAAGACTTATGAGGGGTGAAAGTTTACATAAAGCTCATTATTTAAAAACAACAGGCGGTAAAATTCCGACAGTTCAACAAGTTTCTGAATGTCTGAATTATTGGCTGAAATATCATAATTCTAAACCCTGTCCTCATATTAATAATATGACAATTCAAGAATGTTTAAACACCGTTCAAAAGGCAGATATAAATAAATCAATTCTTAATGATTTAATGATGAAATCTGAAATTAAAACAGTTCAAAGAAACGGCGTCCGGTTCTTAGGTCAAAATTATTATAATGAAGCTCTTTTTGGGTTCAGAGAAAAAGTTTATATCAGATACAGTTTATTTGACCTTAGCAAAGTTTATGTTTATTCGCTTAAAGGTGAATTTATTTGTATAGCAAGACAGGTTCAAAAAGTTCACCCTATGGCAAATCATTTAGGAACAGTTAAAGATATGGAAGATTTTAAGCAAATTATTCAACGGAATCAAAGAATTAAAAAGAAGGCTGTTAAAGAGTTCAAAAAATATTTTGATATTGAAACAACAGGAATTCTTGAACTGCCGGAAGTTGAAAAACCTGTTGAAGTAGAACCTGTTAAATCTAAAAAAGAAAAGAAATTAACTATTCGTGAACAGCAAATAAACAGACCTTATTTTGCCAATGAAGTTGAAAGATACGAATGGCTTATGAATAACGGTTGTACAAATTCAGATGATAGAAAATTCTTAACTGAATTTATAAGAAGTGAACAATACAACTTATTATATGGAGACTAAAAAAATGAAAAAAGCATTTGTAAAAACTAAAAATGTAAAAAAGTTTGTGGCTTTAATGTCTGAACTTCAAGAATTGCCGCCGAATATTCCTAAAATAGCTCTTGTTTTTGGCGATTATGGTTTAGGAAAATCAGAAACAATTAAATGGTGGACTTTTAAAAATGAATGTATATATATTAGAGCAAATCAAGGAATGACAACAAGGTGGCTTCTTTCTGAAATTGCTGACGAATTAAATATTCAGTCATATTGGCACATAAATGAAACATTCAAGGAAATAGAATCTGCTTTATTAAATAATAGACAGACAATAATAATTGATGAAATTGATTATTTAATAGAGCGTAAAGTTATTGAAACTTTAAGAGATTTACACGATAGAACAGGCTGCCCTATGGTTCTTGTTGGTATGAATCTGGTAAACAAAAAACTTGCAAGATACCCTCATTTAATGGATAGAATTTATAAAACATACAAATTTGAGTCTTATGATAAAGAAGATATAAAGCAGATTTTGAGTGAATTATCAGACATAAATATAACAGATGACGGTTTAGAATATCTTGCAACGAGAGCAAATCAGTTCAGACAGGTAGTTAAACTTGTTAATAAAATTGAGAAACTTGCAAGAACAAACCAAATTTTAGAATTGAATGAAGATAATTTGAAAGGAATTTTAAATGAAAAAACAAATATTGCGACTTTGCAAACACCTAAACAAATTTACGCTTGATGAAATAACAACAATTTCTGAATTAGAATCAGAAGAAATAAAGCCTTATCTTGATTTATTGCTTAAAGAAAATAATCTAATATATAAAAACAATATTTATTATTATAAAAAAGTCGAAATGCAGCAGAATAATAAATTACCGTTAAAGTTTCAATTCCATACAAAAGAAGATATTGATTATATGATAAAGGGTTTCTGTGCTGATATTGAAGCAAAAAAAATGATGTCTGTTTTCAATTTTAGCAAACATGTAATAAATGTATTCTATCAGTATTTCAGAACATCTATTTATGAAACTCAAAAACAGGAATTATTGAAATACTTTGAAGAAAATCCAAAATTACCACAAGAAAGAGAATATATGAATACAAAAGTTTATTTGTATTTATATGATGATAAATTATTTGTTTCTGAAAAAGCATTGAAAACTCAATCAAATAAAAAACACACCGAACAAGAAAGATTAACCATAAAAAATATTTATTTAAGAAGTTATAGAAAAGTTTTAAGTCGTTCTTTTGAACAAAAGTTTCATTTGCATTTATCAGAAGAACTTTGGAAATATGGAAAAGAATTTAATATACAATACAAAAAGTTGAATCAAATACTTTTTTCTTAATATTACTTAATATAAACAGGACAATTTTTAAAAATGGTTTCAAATTACCATGTTTTTTAATATTTCAAAGAGGAATTTTTTTAAATTAAAGTTCCTCTTTTTTAGTGTTTTCTGTCCTATGTAGGACAAGCAAAATTCTTTCCCTATTTGATTTACGGCCGATATAACTATAATTAAATTATAGTTAGGTGGTAATGCAAACAAGCTGATGTCTTTTAAATTACCGACTTTGGCTATATTTAAAATAGCCGAAGTATCTAATTCTAAAATCGCAGAAAGTAATTACTCATGGTTAATGTACCCAAATATATTAACCAAGAGAGGAATTGTAAATTATGATGAACTGTGCATTTTGCAAGAAAAAATTGTTAATCAAATTTATTATGACTTATTACAATATCACTGCTGCTGATATTGCAAGAGAATTAAATGTTTCTGCAAGTTTAGTAAGAAAACATATTGATGGGGACAGAGAATGTAAATCTGTTGATTTATACATAATTCACAAATGTTTTGGTATTCCCTTAGAGGTAGAAAATGCAGCGAACTGATGAAAATTTTTCAAAATGGATTTCGGCAGACAAAGTGTGCGAACTGTTAAATATTTGCATTAAAACTTTAAAAAGCAAATGTTTAGCTGATGAATTTACATATAAAATTGTCAAAAACGGAAGAAAGGCAAACTATTATATAAGTATTTCGTCATTGCCTAAAATTTACCAAGATAAAATTCAAAATAATTCTGAAATATTTATCGGTGAAGATTATTCTAATGCACCTGAATGGGCAAAAGCTCAAGCTGACAAATATATTTCTATTATTAAAAAGTCTGAAAATTTAAAAGGTTCTTCATTAAAAGAATTTATAAATAAATGGAATACAACGCATCCGGAAAACAAAACTTCTTATTCAAGTTTAATGTATATGAAACAAAGATATGAAGAATCAGGAATTACGGGACTGCTTGCAAGATACGGAAAAACAGATAACAAGGCAAAAATTCAAGATGAATATTATGAATATTTTAAAAACCTTTATCTTGTTGAAGGGGGTCCGTCTGTTCAAAGTTGTTGGGATAATACTCTCGGTTATGCTATGAAAACAACCGGAATTAACAGGCTTAATTTTCCAAGCAAATTTGCATTTATAAGAAAATTGGAAAGAGAAATTTCAAAAGATTCAATATTTTTGGCAAGGAAAGGTCAAAGTGCTTGGAATCGGAAATATGGAAACTACATCAGCAGAGATTATTCAAATATAATCTGTGGCAAAGTTTGGGTATCAGACCACGCACAACTTGATATTGCCTGTATTACAAATGACGGAAGTATTGTATTCCCCTGGATAACTTCATGGCGTGATTACAAATCGGGAAAATGGTTAGGGTGGATATTACAGACAGGACACCCGAATTCAGATTTAATTTTTCAAACATTTTATTATGCTGCTAATGAATACGGGTTGCCTGATGATGTCATTATTGATAATGGAAAAGATTACAGATCAAAAGATTTTGCGGGCGGTAGAAAATTTAAAATTGAAGCAAATGAGGGTAAAACAACTTCAATGCTTTCTGAATTAAATGTTGATGTTCATTTTGCTTTGCCGTATAACGCACAAACAAAACCAATAGAGAGAGATTTCCTAAAAATTAAAGGATTATTGTCAAAGCATTGTTTAGGTTATAGGGGTGGAAACGTTGTTGAAAGACCTGAAAAACTTGCAGAAGAAATTAAAAAGGGGA
Organism: Candidatus Gastranaerophilales bacterium; assembly: GCA_947630355.1. GTDB lineage: Bacteria > Cyanobacteriota > Vampirovibrionia > Gastranaerophilales > Gastranaerophilaceae > Avigastranaerophilus. Next base: position 4,868 of record CANRHJ010000060.1, read on the forward strand.
AGATTATACCTTTTGAAAGCCTTAAAGCTATATTTGATGATTTTATTATAAATATTCTGAATAAACGCCCCTCGCAAGGCAAAAATCACAAAGGGCTTTCACCGGATAATTTATTTAACAGAGAATTTAAAGAAAGAGTTTTGCCTTCTAAAGACGCACTAAAACTGTTCTGTATGAGAACATCAAAAACTTATACAATAGGCAGAAACGGAATAACAGACAGGCAACTTGATATAACTTATTATGCAGATTGGCTGATCCATAAAACAGGCTTAAAAGTTTATATGCGTCGTGATGTTCAGAATTATAAAGAAGCGTGGGTGTTCAAGGTTGATAATGACGAATTTATGGGAAAAGTTTGTGCTGTCAAAGCTATTCCTGCCCTTCACGCTGAAAAGATTTCAAAAGAAGAATTTAAAAAAGCAATGGCAACTAAAAAGAGACATCTTAAAGTCGCAAAGGCTTATATTAAACAAACTCGCGAAATTTCAATTGAGGAAAAATGCGAAAATTACAAAATTGCTTATGCAAGTGTTGAAAAAGAAACTAAGCCAAAGATTTCAAAAATGGCAAATACAAATATGGATAAGATAATTAAAAAAGCCAAAGAAATGGAAGCCTTTGGAAAACAAGATTTATCAATATTTATGGATTCAAGCGACCAAGATAAAACACATCTTTATTTGTTTGAAACCGATAAGACGCTTGAAGAACAAGGAAAAGGGGTTGCTTATGGATCTTAGAAATGAACTTCAAGACTTAATGAACAGTAAAAATTACAGTATGGCCTTTGTTGCTAATGCCACAGGAATAGCAAAATCAACACTTTCAATGTGGATAAATGATAATTACAAAGGTGATAATTCCAAAATTGCAGATAAAATTAATAATTTTGTGCAATTGGAAAGAGAAAGAAATGGAAATGAAGAACTTGAAGTTTGCGATATTTCTATTCTTAAATACATCTTTGAAATAGGTAAACTCTGCCACACAAAAGGCAAAATTGGGGTTTGTGCCGGAAAAGCAGGACTCGGAAAAACTGTCGCTGTTAAGGAATATGCAAAACGCAATTTGAACGCAATTTTAATAGAAAGTGATTCCGGATATACTGCTAAATCTTTATTGCTTGAAATTCATAAAAGATTAGGACTTTCAGGAAAAGGCTGCTGCTATGAATTAATGAGTGAAGTTGTAAATAAATTAAACCATTCAGGCAGACTTTTAATTATAGATGAAGCTGAAAATTTGCCTTATAGGGCATTGGAAATAACAAGACGAATTCACGATAAAACAGGTGTAGGGGTTCTTCTTGTCGGCAGAAATGTATTATATGAAAACCTTAGGGGAATTCATAATCAATATGACCAGCTTTATTCAAGAGTTAAGTATCATAAGTTTTTAGACCGTTTAAATATTGTTGATGTAACAAAAATTTTGACATCTGCAAAACAGGATCCCGAATTAGCAGAAATCTATCTGCAATATTCAGACGGAAATACAAGAAAATTAGAACATTTAATTTCTCACAGTATTTGTGTTGCCAAATTAAACGGCAAGGCAGAGGTCGATAATACTATAATCAGAGAAACTTCCAAAATGTTAATGGCGTGAGGTGTGCTGAATAGTGTATTTTTATTCAAAAGTCAAAAACATAAATATTGGTAAGCGTTTCCGACCCGCTACTTTTGAAAAGATATTTTATTGCTTTTTAATTGCTCTCGCCATTTTCATATTGGGGGTTCAATTAGGTATTAAACATGGCAGAGAACTGCAAATTGAGGACTTTCATATTCAATATGGCTACAATTTACCAAATTAAAAAAATTCATACACTAAAAGCAATTATTGGTTTAGATGATGATTTATACCACGATATGCTTATGAGTTTTGATGTTCAGACATCAAAGAATCTGACTTTTACCGAAGCAGCAATTTTTATCGAAATTTTGGAAGAAAAAGCTGTTGCAATGAAAAAATGGGTAAAACAGCCAAAAAAATATTCAGATTTAAACAGAGATCCTAAAATGGCTACACCTGCTCAATTAAGAATGATTGAGGGATTGTGGCGTGAAATATGCTATTGCGATAATCAAGATTTCGCAAAAAAGTCATTAAGAAAGTTTTTGAAATCAAAATTTAAAACAGACGATATAAAATTCCTGACAAAATGCAAAGCCGTTAAGGTAATTCAAGCTATAAAAGGAATAAAACAAAATTTAAAGTTAAAGAAAAGTGCGGCCACACTTTAAGTAATAGATAAATAAGGAGAAAAAAATGAACAACACAATGGAAAAAACAACTAACGATTCAATGTCAGGCATGATGAACTCAAGTTTCTTTGGCGAATTCGACAAAAATGCTGATGAACCCATTAAAAAAGAATGTGCAATTAAAGGTTTAATTTGTGGCAGAATCAATTTACTTGACGAAGAAATTGAAGAAGCTCATAAAGAATTTTCAGTCGCTTTTCATAATGAAAGATATAGCCAAAAGACTTATGAAGCTGACGAAAAATGCAAGATGTTAAAAGCCCAAAAAGATGTTTTAGTTTTGGTTCAGAGAGATATTGAGGATATGCTAACCCCGAATGATAACTCTGTTATGCCTATGTCTGCATAATTCAGGTCGAAACAGCCGGCTAACGGTGCAAGCTGGCTGTCTTAGCGTAAAGCGCTAACTGATGAGACCATAATCAAACAGAGGGCTTTAATGGAATTCCAACCATGGATGAAAAATATAACTGCTGACGATATGCCAAACGACGACTTAAAGTTTATTGCTGAAAACGCCGGAATTAAGTCTGCCCTTATTTTGATTTTACTTCTTGCCGGTTTAACAATAAATATTCCTAAATATTCTCTCAGAAAATTAAAAGAAAAATACATAATGAAAGAATATGACGGCTCAAAATTTACTATTAATAGATTAGCTGTTGAATGTGATTTATCGCAAAGGTATGTTTATAACTTAATCAAAAAGAAATTAAAAGCAAAGTCGAAAGAATCGAAAACCCCTAATTCTTCGTAATTTACACTCCTTTAAGTATGAAAATTCATCACTTCAAAGCTGCAACTTCCGACCGTTGCAGCTTTTCTTTGTTTAATTTAAGCCCAATTTGTCTAATTCTTCTTGTTCCATATCTTCAATTGCAGATAAATTTGATAATGCTGTTTCGTATTTTTTACCATTGAAATCAACACATGTTGCAAAATCAACATATTCTTTTCCATTGGAACCGCTGAAAGTGTTTTTCCAAACTTTAATAATAAGACCTATTGATTTCTTTTCATAGTCATAAACTTTTGTTCCGTAAAGGTTTTTGTCATAAGCAACAACACCTCTTAAAAACCAATTTGATTCAACAAAATTATTTAAATACCAGATAAATTTAGTTAAAAAATCAAGAACTTCTGATGTTTCACCGTTTACCATTTTATCAAAATCAACATCTGAAACTTTTTCTTTGATAGAATATGCTTCAAGTGCTTTTAAAATTTCCGGTCTGAATTCGTTTCTGAAAGCATTTAAGTCAAGGCTTTGGTCTTGTTTGAAGTTCTTGTTGTAAAGTTTTAAAGAATAATTTGTCATATTTAGTCTCCTTATATTTCAGTTCCAACATTTTTATTATGGCGTGTTAGGTACTATATTTAAGCCCCTTTTAGCAAATTTTGTTGCGATTTGTAGCATAAATAAAGGGCAAAAGAGAATTAAACCCCTTTTGCCCTTTATTATCAATACTTTTAGTTATACAAAGTTTTCTATATACCATTCAGAATTAACATAATTATTGAAGTTAAATCTAAATGAACCCGGAAAATAAAAGTCCGATTCATAATTTTTATTTTTATAGGGCATAAAATCTTTCTTTTCTTTCTGGTCTGAATACATTTTGAACCCGTCTTGAAGTTCCTTTGAAAACTCTTGTTTTAGTTCTTCAATAGTGAGAACTCGCTTTTCGCGAGTTCTCTTATTTACGATTTTTACTTTTTGATTAGCCATTTTTATATCCTATCTTTTATATTGTCTGTTTGTCTATTACCTAAGTGTCTATAAATATTTTTTTACTATGGCTTGTAATTTTTCACCCATTTTAATTTGTTCGTTAATTGCAACAGGTCTTTTTGTATCGTCTAATAAATCTGCTTTCTTTCTTGCAATAATTCTTGAAGCCTTTTTATTTTCAAGTTTTAACCATTCCAATTTCGTTCCGACTTCTTTTTCAATTTCAGCTTTTTTAACAAATAATTTGTCATAAGTTGCTTTATTGTCTGCTATATAGATTTCACTTGCAATTTCTAATTTTTCTCTGCTAACGGTTTGCATAATAGCAACACCTGTTTTTCCTGCCGAAATTGTTTTGAATTGTCTGTCGTTAGGTTTAGCATTGATTTTTGATTTTAAAGAATTTGCAATTTTTGAGTATTCAGTCCAGAAGTCTAAATTAAATTGATTTCCTCTTGCCTTTGTTTGTCTTTCTTTATAAACAGGTTTCAATACACATTCAAAAGCCATTCCGGAATCTTTTAAATCAGCTTTGAAAATAAATATTCCGAAATTATTATCAGTTGTTTCATTTATTGTATTTGAGAAATTTACAAGTTCTTCTTTAATTGAATTAACTACCCATAAAACCATACAAGAACGGCTTTTTTCTTCAAATACTTTAACAAGAGAGTTTACATTTTGAGTTAATTCTGCAATTTCAATAATTTCTTTTCCCTGTGCTGCCGGATATTGTGCAAGTTCATTTATTATTGCCGGGGGAACATCTTTCATAAAAATTTCAAAATTTTTATTGCTTTTCAATGCTTCAATAGCCGTCATTTCAGGTGTTTCAACAATTTTTAATTCTGATTTTTTGTTTTCTTCCTGTTTTAGTTCTTGAACAGGTTTAACATCTTTCTTTTGTTCAATTTTGTTTTGGGTTTGATTTTTTTGTTCTGCTTTAACCTCTGCAGCTTGAACAGGTTTTGTTTCTTTTTTGTTTTCCATGATATTGCTCCTTTTTGCTTGTACTGTTTTTGTAACTTTGTTTTCTTTTTTTGCTTGTAATGTTGCTTTTGCCATAATTTAGTCTCCTTATATTTTGTACCGACATTTTTATTATGGCGTGTTAGTTATCGGATTTAAGCGCCTTTTAGCAAATATTGTTGCGAAAGTTAGCGAAAAGAGAGAATAAGGAAAGTTCCATATCCTCTCAATTTCACATGTACCAAGCAATAGGAATAGTTTATGTCCTTAAATCTTTTACTGTTTCAAGAAGATAGTTTGCAAAACTTTCAATAGCTGATACTCCCTGATTAAAACAATAATCGTCAATTTCATTCGGGGTTGTCGCAATTTTTACTTTTAGTTTGTAAAGACTGTCTATTGCAGGCTGAGCATATTTTGCCAAGTTCTCATACAA
>CANRHJ010000061.1 GCA_947630355.1 Candidatus Gastranaerophilales bacterium
TGAAGAATTTTGTACTGGTTTTGATTTTCTCTTAATTTAAAATATGTTATAATATATTGAGAAACATCACGGTCAGATGTCTTGTTTTGATTTTCTCTTAATTTAAAATATGTTATAATTAAAACAAGAAGTGATATTAACGGAAAGTCGTTTTGATTTTCTCTTAATTTAAAATATGTTATAATCATTTATGTTTATTGCGATAGTGCAGAGCCGTTTTGATTTTCTCTTAATTTAAAATATGTTATAATTAAACGATAAAGAAAAAGGTTATATATTCCGTTTTGATTTTCTCTTAATTTAAAATATGTTATAATCTGACCGGAAGCAAAACACTAATAGAAAGCGTTTTGATTTTCTCTTAATTTAAAATATGTTATAATGACTTTGGAAAGATAGAGAACTTGTCGGCAGTTTTGATTTTCTCTTAATTTAAAATATGTTATAATATATACAAAGGCAAATAGAAGCACAAAAAGGTTTTGATTTTCTCTTAATTTAAAATATGTTATAATAAGAATGCGTACATTATGCTTTAAAATTGGTTTTGATTTTCTCTTAATTTAAAATATGTTATAATAAGAAGAAAAAACAAACACTCTGCCCACCCGTTTTGATTTTCTCTTAATTTAAAATATGTTATAATCCAAAAATGCGGATAAAGAAGTGATTGAAAGTTTTGATTTTCTCTTAATTTAAAATATGTTATAATTGATTTTTATTATTCTTGTAACTTTATCAAGTTTTGATTTTCTCTTAATTTAAAATATGTTATAATAACGGCTTTATAATATATTAATTCCAGCTTGTTTTGATTTTCTCTTAATTTAAAATATGTTATAATACAAAAAAAGAAAAAGTAAATCATCCTACAGTTTTGATTTTCTCTTAATTTAAAATATGTTATAATAAATCGCAGAAAACATAAAACTTTACGACCGTTTTGATTTTCTCTTAATTTAAAATATGTTATAATAATTCGGTTACATAATCGGTTACATGGTTAGTTTTGATTTTCTCTTAATTTAAAATATGTTATAATATATTTGAAGAATACTATACAGACGAATTTGTTTTGATTTTCTCTTAATTTAAAATATGTTATAATGAAATCCAACAGAAATAATAAAAGGCTACAGTTTTGATTTTCTCTTAATTTAAAATATGTTATAATTGACACTTAACGAGAAGCTGCAAATGCGTCGTTTTGATTTTCTCTTAATTTAAAATATGTTATAATACCACAAGGAAACATAGCAGGATACGGAGTGTTTTGATTTTCTCTTAATTTAAAATATGTTATAATGAGACGGGAAACTTATATTCACTGACGGAAGTTTTGATTTTCTCTTAATTTAAAATATGTTATAATGAAATCCAGAACAAATAATAAAAGGTTTCAGTTTTGATTTTCTCTTAATTTAAAATATGTTATAATAGGATATACAAAGTACTAAAAGTAATATATAATAAATACATAATATACTTTAAATTAAGAGACCAATCATAATTGATGGGAGAATAGTTAACTCCTCTGTATGGTAAATACACGAAATAACTCATTCTCCAAACCTTTCTAAATTACATGACATCATAATTGTACCATAAACCTACCAGAATGTCATTTGTTTTTCTGTACTTTCGCCCATTTTCTTTTTGTATTTTGAGGGGTTATAATCAGCTTTTTCTATGCAGATTGAATTGCTCCATTGTTTATCCGTTAAATAAAAAATGTTTATCTGTCCTGTTGGCGGGGCAAGCTTTTTAACCATTTTCATATATTGTTCTGTTTTATCATAAGTTACGCATGACCTTACATAGATTGAATTTTGAAGCATAAAATACCCGAGCTTCAGCAGATCTTTTCTGAAATTATTTGCATATTTCAAGTCTTCTTTTTCTACTACGGGTAAATCAAAACATACAAAAAGCCAGCCCATACGATATTTACTCTTCATATTCTCTATTCTTTTGTGTATCTTTATCTAAAAATTGCTCTTTTAAATCGGGAAGAAAAATTTCACTGCAATCAAATTTTGCAAAAGCATTTGCGATTTCTTCTACATAAATATCAACAATATCTATTATTTTATAGCTGTTATCCTTATATTTAATTCGGTAATCTTTCAAACAATTAGGTATAAATTTTATCCACTCTTGAATTTCTTCGCTTTGAAATTCTAAGGGATAATTTTGAGAGAAATAATACAAATATAAATCAACAAAAGCTCTAAAGGGTTCCGTTAAATCGTAAACAAGCGGTGTTGTTTTATAATTTCCTTTATGGTGGATACCTAAATTTGGTAATAGCCCATGAATTAGTATTGAACGGTAAATTAAGGTTTTTATTATTGCATAACCGTAATTTAGACAGGCATTTTCAAAACTTTGTGCATTTTGATGTTCTCTTTTCATCGGCTCGCTTAAATAGAAAAAATAGTCCTGCCAGTACTGTTTAGCTATGTTAGCTTCATTCATCAATGGTTTATTTATTAAATTATAAAGGTTATGTGTTTTGCACCCCATTAAATCAAGAGCGTAAGCCTGATTTAACGCTTTTTGTTTTACGATTTTTTTCCATAGTTTTGTTTCAAATTCTTCATTTTGGCTGATTTGATTATTAAATACTTTAGTTTTAACAATCCTATCTAAAGGTACACTCCAGCCGTCAGGTTGAAAAGCTCTATCACAGTGTTGAATTACAACATTGTTTTTCAATAATGAGGCTATTGCGTTATTTGAAAAAGATACGGCAGGGGTGCAGACTATAACTGCTTTTATATCATCTATAGGAAGTTTATAGACTTCATCGGTATCTTTTATTTTACAGAACAAAAGCCCCTTATCTATTGAAATATAGCTTCCCTGTTTTGTAATATGTAGTATATGATAACTCATATACTACATTTAATGTTATTTTTGTAATTTGTCAAGCTACATTTTTAATTTATGAAATTCTGACGTTGCAAGATTTTTTGCACTGGTTAAAATTTCCTGCCCTATGTTATTTTCTAATTTCGCTTGTCCTGCTTCTGTCATTGTCCGTAACTTATAAATTCCTTTTGGATAATTTAAAGCTCCGGCTTTAAAGTCATTAGGAATTTCAATAAGACAGCCTGAATAATATATTTCTCCTCTGTTATAGAGCTTGCAGCCCATTTCCATAAGTTTTTCTTTAACTTCTTTTGTTGATTTATTAGCAAATATAGGCATTACTTTAACATTTCCGTTTGTATCATAGAACAAAATTTGACCTTTATGTCCTTTTGAATGTTTGAACTGTCCTTTTGTACCTTTTGTTCCGAAGTCCGAATATTCGCCTATTCTTTCTCTGCCGTTCAAGTCAGTTTCCAATTTGCCTTCCGATACTATGGTTAATACCTTTTTAACTCTTGTTTTCTTTTTAGGATGAACATAATTTTTAAGCATATTTTTCCATTCGAAATCAGGTAATTTAAGTTCAAGTTTTGAAGTTAAATCATCCTTTATCACTGTATCTATAATGTTTTTTATTGCTTTTATATCTTGTTTCATATCTTCTAACGAAACTCTTGAAGTTATATATGCTTTGTTGTCGATTATTCTTTTTCCGTATATGGTTTCAAGTGGGTTCGTGTTTGCCTTTAACGGTTTTTTATGTGTATATGGGAATGGCATAAGTTCATTTATTTTTTGTTCAATATACGGTCTATCTATGCCTCCAACATAATATTTTCGTTTTTGTTCATCAAGTTTTAAATTTCTTGAATAGCTTATACATATTGCATCAAGTGCGTGATGTTTGGGGTTATCCCTATTTTTCTTTTCATCATCGCCTAAAATAGCATTTAATTTATATATATTTCTGATTTTTGCGGTCATTGAACCGTTTTCTACAAATACATGACGTTCACTATCTTTTGTCTGCATTCCCCATCCGCATATATAATGAGTTATTGCACTTGCGACCTTAGCTACTTGTGCGGTTTCAGCCAAACCGTTATAGCTTTCTATTAATTTTTCGCATTTATCGGGAGGAAGCACAAGCAGGCTTGCTTTCTTTTTACCTAATTTCCCTTTTAAGTTTGTAACTCTTAGGGTATATTCCGCCCACCTTTCTTTATCAGAAAACAGCCATTCATAAGGGGTTCTTCCGCCTTTATCCTGATTTTCCTTTTTAAAACATACTACCTTATTATATAAAGCATCATTACCGCCCATACTGCGAGGATATATATGGTCTATTTCACATAGAGGATAGTCTGATGGTGAAATTCTTTGACCCGAATATATGCATTTACATTCTTGTGCTTTTGCAAGTTTATGCATTAAGAAGTATTGTTTTACATCTGCATTTGCTTCTTCAAGTTCTTTTACGATTTGTTCGTTTTCTTTTTCTTGCGCCTTTTGGAATTTCAAGTTTTCATTCGCTTTGATACTGCCGAATAACGAGTTATCAGCACCATCACGAACAAATTCAAATATAACTTCATCGGGTTTTCCGTTGTCTGAAATAAGTTCATTAAAAAGGTTCTTAAATATTTGCAGTCTGTTTCTTACAACAGGATTTGTTATATTACCGATTAAAATATCACTTTTTATATCGGCATTTTGAGCCTTTTGTGCCATTTCATCACGATTATCGGATATAAATAGAGTGTTCCAATCTCCGATTTTTGAAAGCATTGTGTTTATTTCTTCTTCGGTTATCCCGTTTGATGTTCCTTCTTTATCAATATATTTTAAAATATCAGTTTCACCTGGATTATCGCCTGACAAAATTATATCAATCATAATTTGCATAGCTCGTCTGCAAAATGAACTGCGCCCCGATATATTTGCTTTAAAGGGCTCAATTTTATCTTTTATTCTCTTTTTCCCTATTACATTTTCAATATCTGTTTTCGTTATGGTAAATGAAGGATTTTTTGTTTCTCCTTTTCTGTATTTATTTAAATTTTCAATCCAGGTTTTTAGCTTATTTTCGTATATTTCTTTTATCTCATAAGGTGCCAGTCTTCTTTGTTCGTTTGTTTCATTATCAATAAATCTTAAATTTTTTAACTGCATTAATAGGGTAAACGTTATGTTTTCAATGGTATCAGCGGAGCAAACATTTCTTTTGGGTAAAAGTCTGCATTTTGAAATAACTCTGTTATCAAATCTCGGGATTTTTTGTCCCAGAACACCCTGCCAATCATGTTCCGTTCCTCTATATTGTATCCATTCGGGGTTTTTATATGACCCGTAGGCTTCTCTATAATTCCCGTATAAAAATTCTTCAACAGATACTTTATCTAATTGCGGAAGCTGCTTTTTTGCTTCGGTCCATAATTTTGTTAATTCTTTTACAACGAGTTCTCTTGGTGCCACTCTGCCTGTTGTCCTAACTTTTGTTGGCGCTAAACTGATTGTTCTTTTTAATTCATAAGGATTATTTTCTTCCCATAATCCTAAAAGCAGGGCATCATAATAACAAGGATATTTATATTCATCTGAATTTATAATATCCGCACCATCTATACAGCAATATTTTTTAACTGCTTCTTCATTTTCTTTTTCGTCGTCCGTTCCGTTTGCCCATGCGATATTTATATCATAACCTCTTCTTTGAAATGCATTGTGTAAGGCTTTATATATTTGCCATTCTGCAAGTTTTCTGCCTTGAATTAATGCAATTCTTAACAGATTGGAATTATAAATTGTATTATCATTTTTACTTGCAAATTCTCTTTTAAATTTTTCATCGCTTTTATCTAAAACACAAAGTCCATAACTTTGCCAAAGTTCGTCAAACCATTTTTCTCTTGCTTTATGAGATTTTAAAGTTCTCATCACTCTTCTTCTTGCTTTGTTGTCTGCAACCGAAGAATGGTCTTTATCTATTATTATTGACCCCAGCTCTTTTATTTCGTTATCTTCTCTCACACAGTAGCCGATACTGGCTTTTCCCATATCAAATGCAAAAATCTTTTTCATACATTCTCCCCAAAGTTACTTTTTATAAAGTATAACAAATTTTATTAACTCATGTAAATAATGATTTATTTAAAAAAAACTTACTTTATGATATATATAAAAGCAAAGGGATAAAGGGAAAAACGATGAGTAATAACGGTACTTTAATGCAAGCGCAGATGCTGATTGACCAGGAACAATACGAAAAAGCATATGAAATGCTTCAAAACGCATACGAAAAGATGAAGGATGATGCTGAATATCTTGAAAAAACGGCACTTTTAGCAAAAACTTTAGACAAAAAAGAGGATGCTGCAAAGTATTGGGAAGAACTTGTTGCGGTTAATCCCGATTCTCTCATCGGTTATTCAGAATTATTGGATATTTATAGCGGAAAAGATAATTATAAATATTACATTACAAGGGCAAAATATAAAATTTTAAATGATAAAGTTTCTCAATCTATTGACGATTATAAGAAAGCAATCAATTCAACAACGGATGAAAGCAGTTTAATCAATGCAAGATTTTTACTTGCAAAGGCTTATGAGCATGAGAATAAAATTCAAAATGCCATAGATGAATACTATCGAATAATAGAGCAAAAAGATGATATGGCAATATATTATAAGCTGGCTGATTTATACTGCGGAATAAATGACAGATTTTCCGCCATAAATATACTTGAGCGCGGAGTAAAAGCGTTTCCGGAAGTAAATGAACTTGGTGAATATTTAGCTGCATTATATATAAAAGAGGGCGACTATTCCAAAGCATTGGAAAAAGCAAGAAGTCCTTATACAAAGGTAAAAGCTTATTTAATGAACGGTGATAATGATGAAGCATTAAAACTTCTGAGTGAAAATAAAGACGAAAATAATGCAAATTACTATGCTTTAATGGCTGAATATTATTTTAATATAAAAGATTTAAACAAATGCAGTGAACATATAGATAAGTTTGAATCGTTATCTCCGCAGAACCCTTTAGTATTCCAAATGAGAGCATTGGTTTGTGATGTTCAGGATGACTCATACGGATATCATTACAATATGGGCAGATGTTATTCTTATAAGCAGGATTATGAACTGGCTATGGCTGAATATTTAAATGCACATAGGCAAGACCCCGAAAAAAGCGAAGCAATTAAAGAAATAATTAAAATCAATGAAGCCTCCGGCGATAAAACAAGTTTGATGGAGTTCTATGAAAAACTGGTACGCCAAGAGCCTGATAATACCTTTGCTTTAAAAGGTTTAGGCGATGTTTATGCGGATTTATACGAATTCAGAAATGCGCTTGAATACTACGAAAAGGCTGTAAAAGCAGGCACAACCGATTATGAAATTTACAATAAAATGGGATTTGCCTACGAAAAAATAAAAGATTTATCAAGTGCGAAAAAAGCTTATGAAAAGTATCTTGCTCAAGCACCCTTATCTCCCGATACGGAAAAGTTAAAAGAAAAATTAGCTAAAATGGATACTTCTTCTTCCGCTCCGATAAACAGTGAAGAAGGACTTATTGATAAAATTATGAAGCTTTTCGGCAAATAAGTTTTAATCCGAAGTATATAAATACTGCCGATAATACAACAATGGCAAATATTGTAAGACTGTTATCGGAAGTCAATTTTATTCCCGAAAAATAAGGCATTGAACCTATAATAAGTGCTAAAGTTGTTAATCCGAATGCAAACCCCTCTCTGCCTTTTTGCATATTTGCAATCGCGCTGAGTGTTACAGGCATGGTGTAGTTAAAGAAATAAATCCCTATAATGTATAAGATAGAGTTATTAATGCCGAATGCAATTAAGGGGGATGATATAATAAGTGCCGTAACCGTAACTTTCAGCCACCCGAATTTATCCGCTATAATTCCGCCCGTCATTTTGCCAAGAACAACCGCTAAAGTAAGCATAAATAAAAGGTTTAAATTTTCTTTAAAAGGAAGAACCACGCTTAAACCTATAAAAGACCTTATGGCAATAGCCAAAAGCAAAAGATTTAATATAATAAAAAATTTGTTATATTGCATTTTCCTATATATTGTTTGAGGAAGTTCTTTATATTTATTAACCAAAATGAAAACGGCGCAGAGAAGAAGTATTATTGCACAATATTCAGGAGATATCAGTTTTTTAACGGCTAAAGCACCTAAAAATAAACCCATCGCTCCAGGTGCTACATAAATACCCGGTATTGAAGCCTTATTGCCGGAAAGTTTAAGGCAAATTATACCGCCTCCGACGTGGAACATGGCATTACCTATGCCCGATAAAATAACGGCAACAAGTGAAAATTTCCACAATATTGCACCGGAAGCGGTTAAAATACACCCGATAAAAGCACATATATGAGGCTTTTTATTTTTATCAAAAATATCCCCGAAAAAACTCTGTAAGCCAAATGCAAGTATGTTATAAAGTACAATCAAAAAAAACGTAAATACTTCATCAAATTCATTATATCTTATTCCTGAAAGTACGCTTATAACACACGCCATATCAATAAACATGTGAGAAACGGAATATAACCCGACGGTTTTAATTTTGTTTATCATCATTATTCCTCTTAATTTCACGTCTTATTGACCTAAATGCCAAGAATATCAACCATATAAGAAAGATTAATGAGACATATACAATCTTTGTTTTTGCTATTTCCGTTTTGTTTTCTTTATTTTGTCTTATGTCATCATTTAAATCCGCATAAGCCGCATTTGCGTTATTTAATTCTGATTTTGTATTTTCCTGTTGTTTTACTTCTTTTTTCGGCTCATTTTTTTGTTCTTGCCCTTCTTTGTACCTTTTTAATTCTTCCAAGATTTTTCTTTTAGCTTGTGTATCCAAAATGCGAACGGATGCAATTCCGTTATGAAAATCACTTGCAGTTACATATTTAGGCGGGATAACTGTTTTCCCTGTCTTATCAATATAACCGTATGAATCATGTTCAAAATCGATACAAGCGAGTCCTTCCGAAAACGGACACAAGTAATATCCTTTAATTTTAAAAGCAATTTCGCCTTTTTTATTAATATACCCCAATTCTCCATTATCTAATTCTACAGGGGCAAGTCCTTCATGAAATTCACTTCTTTGAAAACATTTATGTTTTTCCCAATAAGCATTATCATAATTTCTGTTAGTATAACATAATGCTCCAAAAAATTGAGGCTTAATAACCCAATTTTCATTTTTATCAATAAACCCTAATTTATTATCTTTAATGGCTCCGGCAAGACCTTCACTAAAATTTAAAACTAAATCATACTTTGGCTCTATAACCCAATTACCTTTTTCATTTATTATTCCCCATTTCTTGTCTTTTGTCATTACTGCGGTTGTACCGTTTTTAAAATCCCAATCGCCCGACCGAAATTGCGGTTCTATTATTGTATTGCCTTTTTCATCTCTATAACCGACTAAACCGTTATTATCATAAAATCTTACTATTGACCTTTCGTTTGGGGATTGTTTTTTGAAATATGATTGATAAATTGCTTCTGCCTGTTTTTCGGGAACTATTTTCCCTGTTTTATCTATATAAGCTTGTTTTGAATAATAAATTTCAGGTGAAATAACATCCGCATTTGCGGTTTGTATTGATATAATTAACGTTAAAACGGTTAAAACTATTAACTTTTTCATATTTATATCTCCATAATTATTAATCCGATTAAAAAAGAAACCGCATTCATTAAAAAAGACAGCTTAAAAAACGGCAGTTTAAACTCTTTTAAAGTGAATTTTAAAAACAAATATTCAAATAAAATCACTATAAATTCACAAAACAAAATGTAATAAAACCCGTAATCTCCCACTTTATCCATAGTTTTTGATAACGTAAAATTTAATGCGGGGTTAGAAATTACATTTGCAATAAGTGCAAACAAATAAACTTTTTTATCCTTTATTCCGACAAGGCAAATTAGTGCTAATTCAATTATTACGGTATAAATCAATGCTTTTAAATATAACATTCTTCGCCCTATAAGTGAATATATTAATTATACCCCCATCAAAAAACAACAAGTAAAAATATTTCATCAGGCACTTTAAGTTTTTTTTTTAGAATGGATAATAAATATATAAGGATATTAAAAAAGGGAAACATTATGACAAAAAGAGTTTTGCTTTGTATTATGGACGGGTGGGGAATAAGTAAAGACAGCCCAAAAGATGCAACAAAAGTTGCACAGACTCCGAATTTAGATAAATTTTATAAAACAGAACCCAATATTCAAATATTTGCTGACGGCGAACACGTAGGGCTCCCCGACGG
>CANRHJ010000062.1 GCA_947630355.1 Candidatus Gastranaerophilales bacterium
AATCAATGCATCAGAAGACAGGAAATTGTTTGAGCAGTTGTTGAGAGATTTAAAAATTCCGCAGCCGAAAGGTTTTGCTGTACGAAAGCAATCGGAGGCGCTTGAGGTCGCAAAGACACTTGGATATCCTTTACTTGTAAGGCCGTCATATGTAATCGGCGGACGCGGCATGCAGGTTGTTTATAATAAAGATGAATTGCTTTCATATATTGAAGGTGCTTTAAAGTTTTCAGACGAGCATCCGATTTTAATTGATCAATATATTGAAGGTACCGAACTTGAGTTAGATGCAATATCTGACGGAGAAAATGTATTAATTCCTGCGATAACGGAGCATATAGAACGTGCAGGTATACACTCCGGCGATTCAATTGCCCTATATCCGACCAGAACCATTCCTGATGAAATAATAAAAAATCTTGTAACATATACTGAAAAAATAGCAAGAGCGCTAAAAGTTAAAGGGTTAATGAACATTCAGTTTGTTTTAAAAGATAATATTGCATATATAATTGAAGTAAATCCGCGAGCATCAAGAACCGTGCCTATATTAAGCAAGGTAACGGGAGTACCTATGGTAAAAATTGCAATTGATGCAATACTGGGTAAGTCAATACCGGAGCAAGGTTATAAAACCGGTCTTGTAGAAACAACCGAACTTGTATGTGCAAAAGTTCCGATATTTTCATTCCAAAAATTGAACAGAATTGATCCGGCATTGGCTCCGGAAATGAAATCAACCGGTGAAGTATTGGGAATTGATACTTCTTACGAACGTGCTTTAGCAAAAGGATTTTTAGCTGCGGGATATAATCTTTCTCCTCAGAAGGGTAATGTTCTTATATCAATAAATGACCATTACAAAAAAGATTGTGTCGGAGTCGCTCAAACACTTGTTGATTTGGGCTATAATCTTGTTGCAACAACGGGTACTCACAAATTTTTAAAATTACACAACATTGAATCAAAAGAAATTGAGAAATTTGATATTCAAAAGATGCAAAGAAATATGAAAAACAAAGAACTTTGTTTCATAATTAATACACCGACGACAAATAATAATTCAGTACGTTACGGCTCCGAAGACAGAGGATTTCTTATAAGAACGATAGCCGAAATGTATTCTACGCCTTGTTTTACCGTCTTGGATACAGCTAAAGCATATCTGGAAGCACTTCAGTATTATATGAAAAATCCTGATTTAACGTATGACAGTATTGATAAATACAGAAAAAAACACCTGTAGGAGGTGTTTTATGACGGAAAAGAAAAAGAAAAAAAACAAAAAATTCAAAATAGACATAAAAAATATGGGAATTAATATTGATAAAAACGAATATAGGGAGATTGTTCTATCCCAGTCCAATCATCCCGAAAAGTTAAATCATTAATTTTTTTCTTATTTCAAGTATAAGTTTATCGGTATTTTCTTTTAAGTCATCCAAAGACCCGTTATTGAACAGAATATAATCCCAGTCGGTGATGTTATCGAGATCTGTTTCGGTGTTGTCATCGGAAGAAGTGATAATGCCTCTTTTTGCTCTAATGTCACGGGAAGCCTCTACTCTTACCGTAAATGCGCCGTTGTTTTTAAAGACATTCAATTCATGTTTAACTCTTATATCCGTCACAATTACATTCCCGTCATAGTTTAAAATTGTTTTAAGCCAATAATCATTATCTTGGCTGCGTCCCCAATTCCCTAAATCAATCAGGTCTTGTCTGTATTTTGATTTATTTTTTTCTATTTCTTCAATATCCAGATGATTATTTTTAGCATACATGAACTTAATGGCATCAGCGATGCCTATTCTTTTAAAGCTGTGAAACAATTCATTTTTTAATAAAATTTTAGCAGCTGTATCTTTCCCGGAAAATTGTTTCCCGGAAAAGACTATAATATTTTTCTTATTTTGATTCATCTATAATGCTTAAACTGATACGTCTGTCATCCGGATTAAATTTTAATATTGTGGTTTCAATATTATCGCCTACTTTTAAAACAGTATTATTCTTATTTTGATATTCTGTTATTTCACTGTTCGGAAGCAGAGCTTCAACACCGGGGAATACTTCCACAAAAGCTCCGAAGTGCTTTATTCTGGTGATTAAACCGTTAATTTTATCTCCGTCTTTAATGTTATCTTTTGCTTCTTTCCAAGGATCTTTTTCAAGGTTTTTTAAACTCAAACTGATGCGTTGTTTATCTTTATCAATAACAATAACTTCAGCTTTAATTTTGTCACCGTTTTTCAATATATCAGAAGGGTGATCAACCCATCTCCAAGAGATTTGAGAAAGGGGCAATAAAGCATCAATGCCGCCGATATCAACGAAAGCTCCGAAGTCGGTAATCCTTACAACTTCTCCCTCAACGATTTGACCTATTTCAACGGATTCCATTAAATCATTTTTGATATCTTCTTTATCTTCCGCATATACTTTTCTGTTAGATAAAATGAAGTTACCTTGCTGGATATCCATAGTGAGAATTTTTAATTCAATTTTATCTCCGGCATTTAAATCAGATGATTTTGGTTTTAAGTGGCTTGAGGGAACAAAACCTCTTACACCTTTAACATCAACAAGTACACCGCCTTTAACAACAGAAATAACCGTACCTTCAACAACGGCATC
Source organism: Candidatus Gastranaerophilales bacterium (assembly GCA_947630355.1). Taxonomy (GTDB): domain Bacteria; phylum Cyanobacteriota; class Vampirovibrionia; order Gastranaerophilales; family Gastranaerophilaceae; genus Avigastranaerophilus. The sequence continues at coordinate 2,638 of CANRHJ010000062.1, forward strand.
TTCCGCTTTTAATTGTTCCAATTCTCTCCAGCTGTATGCAAGTGCAACTTTTTTGTATGAAAGCATAAATCTGCCGTCTTCATCTTCTTCTCTTATTATTAGAAATTCATATTCCTGATTTTTTTTCAATGTTTCTTCAACGCTAACATTTTTATCGAACACAGCCTCTTTTATAGGTACGTATGCCGCTGTTTTGGAACCTATATCAACAATAACCCCTGTTGAATCATAAGAACACACTATACCTTTTACTAAATCACCTTTTTGAAAACTGTAATCATATTTGCTTAATAAAGCTTCAAATTCTTCATCGGTGCAACTCTGGCTGTTCATCTCTCTCTACTCCGTCTTTAACTATCTTATTTTTGTATTCTGCATCCTATTTTATCGCGGTTATTTTATAATTCTTTTTTATTTCCCGCAGACAAAATTTGCTCATGCAGTTTTAAAATATATTATAGCATTATTCCTTATTTTGTAAACCATTTGTGGCTTTTGCCTGATTAATAGCTAAAAAGCTAAAAGAGATGCTTTTTTTAACTTTTAAATATTCTCTGAAGTCCTGATTTCAAATACTATATTACTTATAAGTTCTTGTATTCCATATCCGTCATTGGCTTTAAGTATATTTATTTTATGGGACAATTTTTCTTTTTCGGTATCGGTCAGCTTTTTGTCATGCTTAATTTTATAATTTTGAATTAATGTTTGATAAATTTTTTGCGTATCTTTTTCAATTTTTCCGTCAATGCAAACATCAATCTTGGAGTTAACATTGATATCGTCAAGATCGAGTTTTGCGCCTGCTGCGGCTCCGTGTCCTCCGCCTCCGAATAATGATGCCAATAAATCTGCGTGGATTGTTCCTTCGGAGGATCTGAAAGAAAATCTTATACTGTTTTCTTTTGCCGGTAATCCTTTTTCATCAATTTTGCCTTTTTCTTTATTTTGTATTATTAAAACGGCAATATTGTCAGGGTATTTCGGATTATATTGCATCAGTTTGTTTTTGGATTTGTTTCCGTCTCTTAATGCACCCATAACTTCAGAGTATTTAAATGCATTTTGAACATCATTAAGTGTAACATTGTTATCAAATTCTTTTGATTTTTCCCATACGTCATACATTTCATTATAGCTTACGCTTATAATGCCTAGACCGAGTTTGTCATCAGTTATACAGTTTTTTACTGAACAGTTAACCATTTTTTCACGGGCGCTTTCTTCAATTTCGTTTGTTTTGGTATCGGATATATCGTAAACTATATTTTCGCGCAGCCATTTTTTGTCAATAGTTGAACCCAATTTATTTATTAACCATTTTGCAATACCTTCGGGCATAAAATTTTTAAATTTGTCATCATTTATATTTGAATCGTCCGGAGATATGGATGCTGTTCTTACAAATGTTCCCGTATCCGAAGAAATACCGCTGACAATAGCAGCCGTATACTGCTTGCCGTATTGCGGTGTTGACATTGTTTTATTTAATAATCCCGCTTCATTTGCAATTATAGTAACCAATTCGGAGGCGGCAGGCACTTGCGGTATAACCAGTGACAGATTTTCTTCTTTTATTTTCCGCATATCAATCCCTGTTTTTTCTTCTGAATTTGTCCAGGCATCAATTCTTTGCGGATGATGGTCAATATATATAACCTTTTTTGCCGTATCTATATATTTTTTATAAATTTCACTAAATCTGTTATCGGAAGGAACATCCATTAAAATGACCAAATCATATTTTTTTAGTGCTTCTCCGTACATTAATCCGCTATCAAAATACGTTTTTTTATTTTTTAAATTTTCAAGAACCTGTTCATATATTTTAATTTGAGAATTATTTTCTTCGGTTTCAGGCTGCAATTTTAATTCGTTAATATGTTTTTTTATTTCCGATATTCTTTTAGTACTGTATGGCTTTTTAATATTCTCAATGCCAGGAAGATGATCCCTGTATAATCCGGGTAAATCATCATCTATGGAACAGGCAACATGCTTAAAGGGATGTACTGCTTTTATGGCTGAGTGCATGCCGAGTAAACATCCTATTGTGTCTCCGTCGGGCATACAATGCCCCAACAACAATATATTATTGTTTGCAGGATTGTTTATTTCATTACATATATTATTTATTACGTTTCTTAAATCTCTTACAGCCTCCCGCCCGTGTTTTAATTCAGTAACATCAAAAATACGGTTTAAAACTTCTTTAGGCGAAGTAATTGGTTGATATTTCATGACAACCTCTTTAACGGCTTTATCGTCAGAATTTAAAAATGAATCAAACAATTCTCTCGTTTCGTTTCTCAGTTTATTATCTTTTCCTTCATAAGACAGATTAACCCTTAAACCAATAGTGGATGCACCTTTTGAAGTCCCCGCCAAAACGTTTGATAATCTGAATTTAAAATCATTTTCATTTCCCTCGATTAATTTAAGCAGAGGAAAAGAAATTTCTTCCGGGACTCTTCCTATTTCGCCGAATTTTTTATCAAATAAAGAAATTTTTTTATCCGCTGCAACAAAATCCAATAATTGACCGTCACGCCATTTACTATCCGCAAGTTTTTCAACATTCCTGTCAACATAATAATTTGTATCGTTTTTTTGGTGATATGAAACACCCCTTACTTTAAATTGAATGACCGGTTGAACGGGATTATTAAACTTGCCGCAAAAACTTATATGCATTACTTTCCCGTTTTGTGATATATTAAACGGGCTTTGTGTTTTTAAAACTCTTTTTATACTTGTTTCGGCAGCATCTGTTTGAGGTTTTGCTCTTCCGGATATCTTCGTATCTCCGCAGAAAATCCTGCTATAAAATTGCGGCAAAGTTCGGCACCGAATTTGATGTGAATTTATCGGTATTATCATTTACTTTTCCTTTGATAACTTAACATAATAAAAAGCTCTAAATTATTTTTTATTTAGAGCTTTATTTCCTTATTTACAAAATTTTACATCTTATTCACACAGATAATCATTAAATAAGCTTTTGCAAAATTCATTATTTTTAAGTTTGCTTAAAGCTCGTGATTCCGTTTGTCGTATGCATTCTTTTGTAACTCCGTATATTTTCCCTATTTCTTCCAAAGTTTGTTTTTGTTTGCCCAACAATCCGAATCTTAAAACAATAACATTTTGTTCTCTTTCTTTAAGGCAGTCCAACATTTCTTTTATTTCGTTTTTCATGGAAGAATACTCGATTTTTTCACAAACCGAAGATTTTGTATCTTCCAGAATATCAATTAACTTAACCTCAGAGCCGTTTTGTATTTCAAAATCTCCTTCTAAAGAAAGAGTTGTTTTGTATGCATTGAGATAATTGTTAATTTTATCGGCGGATATATTCATTTTTTCCGCAATTTCTCCGGATGTAACTTTATTGTTACCGCTGTTTTCCATTTCAGATTTAATTTTTGAATATTTTGATAAAGTTTCTTGTATATATACGGGTATTTTTACGCTGTGAGATTGTTCGGATATTGCTTTAAACATAGCCTGTTTAATCCACCATGATGCATAAGTCGCAAATCTGTAGCCAAATTTCCAGTTAAATTTATCTATTGCAGCCATAAGCCCTATATTGCCTTCCTGTATTAAATCAATCATTGGGACTTTGCTTGAGTGTATTACTTTTCTTGCTATAGATATAACCAGTTTTAAGTTACATTTAGCTAACTCTTTTTTTGCTTCATTATTGCCGGCTTGTGCACTTCTTGCCAGTTCTTGTTCTTCTTCGGCGCTTAAATTTCTGTATTCCGATATCTCTTTTATATATTCGGCAATATTTTCATCCGTATAAAATACACTTCTTACATTTGTATCTGATTCAGTACCCGAAACATAGTTCAAAGCCATAATTAAACTCCTGATTTTTTTACACACACATCTTTTACGAAATACGAATTGAAAAATTAAAAGTATATACTTTGTATATCTTTAATATATCACCGGTTAAAATTAAATTCAATCCTTTTGTGAAGAAATATTAAGCTAAATTTACTCGGCATTGAATTTTCGTAATAAATCTTAATATGACAACAACGTAAATTTAAACGCAAAACAAGATACTGCCTGCCAATTATTGATTGACGGTTTAGTAAATTAGTACAAAATCCGATATTTGACGTGTTTATTTTTATTATGGTTGTTGTTTTGTAAATTTTTTAAAATGTGAGTTTTTTGTGCATTATTTTTTGCCGCATAATTTTTATGAAAATATTATGATATAGATATTATGTTTAGGAAATTTTCGAGTTCGGAATTAATTTAGTAATTGTCCATGCCGGATATATAGGCTGCGGGCGGCAGTATATCAGATAAAAACGGAAATATTCATGCTGATTCAAGGAATAAGAGAAGAAAAAAGAACCAAAATTCTTACAGATAAATACATAAAACTTCTTGAAGAAATACAAAACCCTTCTTCAGTTAGAGTAATTGTATTAAATTCATATAAAAAAGCTGAATTTATCAGAAGAGTCAAAGATGCCAAGCCCGAAACGGATGAAAAAACTTTAAATATACAAACCTTTTCCGGACTTTGTTATAAAGCATTTTATGATAATTGGAAGTATATATTAAATTTGACAAAGAATGTTGAAAACGCAGAGTTGCCCAATTTATGCGGACTTGAAGTTTCGCAATTTATTTTTAAAAATTGCATAAAAGAATCCGATTTTTCGGATTATATATCAAAGGTAAATCTTCTTCATCAGTTATTCAGAAGGTATTCGTTAATTGTTCAAAATGATTTAACAAACAAAGAGGTAACGGAGCGTTCAAAGTTATTAAAAGAGAGTTTTTATAAAGAGGCTCAGTCGGCAATAGACAGTTATAAAATAAAGACGATAAATTTAAACAGTTATGATTATTTAAGGCAATTGGCAATATTACCCGTAATATGTAAGAATACGGATTATTTTGCCAATACACAATATTTAATAGCGGATGATGCGGATGAACAAACGTATTTGTTTTGGGAATTTATTGATAATATTATGCCGGGTTTAAAAGAGTATTATATTGCTTATGATAAAACGGGTTCATCAAGAATAGGATATTTATGCGCATATAAAAACGGGATAAATGAGTTTAAAAAGAAATACAAGCCGCAGGAAATAATATTAAAATCAGAACATCCTTATTATCAATCGGCACAGACATTCTTTCAACGGATAACCTCATTTCAAAAAGCGGAATTAAAATCTTTTGATTCATTGTTCCGATTTGAAGCTTCGGTATTAAGACTTGAAATGATTGAAAAAGTAGTGCAGGATATAAAGCATTTGACGGAAGACGGCGTTAATCCTTCGGATATATCAATAATAACTCCGATTATAGATGATATCTTAACAGAAACCGTTAAAGAAAAATTACCGTCGATAAACATACAAATATTGTCGGGCAGTGAAAAACCGGCTGATAAAAACATTGTTAAATATATAATTACTCTTTTAAAGACGGTAAATAATAAAGAGGTTAATGTTCAGGAAATAAGAAATATTCTGTATAATTTATTGAAGATACCTTTGACGAAGTGTCTTGAATTCAAGGATGGTTTTATTGATTATGATTTTAAAAATGAGGAATATAATGCAAAATATATAAAATTAAGAAGTACGATAAAATCCGTAAAGAAGAATAAAATCGGTATAAGTGAACAAATTAAGGCAATTTACGAGAATATATTAAAAGATAAAGTAAGTGAAGAAGATAAAAGTATTTATGAGTTTTTACTGAAGGAAGCGAGGAGCTTTGAAACTGCATTTAGCGGTTCTGATACTTTAATAAACGATTTTACGGTACAAATTCAAAACAGCATAATAAGTGAGAATTCATCAGAGGCGGTAATAATACGCAATAATACATTAATAATATCAACTCCTCAAAAGATAATTGATTATTCCGCAGACAGAAAGTATCAGTTATGGCTTGATATAACCGACGGTGAATGGGCAAAGGAGGATACCGGAACATTATATAATGCTTGGGTATTTAATCGTGATTGGAATAAAAAGGAATTTAATCTTAAAGATAATATGGAAAATACCCGTGAAAAAACGGCAAGGATATTAAGGAAACTGATTTTATGCTGTCAATACCGAATAAAATTATATTCAAGTTTGTATGATAATAAAGGAAATGAAAATTTTTCCGGATTAAATGAGTATATAGAATATGATAATGAAGCGGATAATACGGAGTTTAAGATAGTACCGAGAGAGGACCAAAAGAAAGTATTGGAATATAAATCGGGTAGACTTGCCGTAATGGCTGTACCCGGAGCCGGAAAAACAACAATATTACTTGCTTTAATTATAAAGTTAACCCAAGACGGTATAAAAGGAGAAAATATATTTGTATTAACTTATATGGAATCTGCCGCTAAAAACTTTAAGGAAAGAATAAAATCAATTCTGCCAAAATCTATTGATATTCCGAATATTTCAACAATACATGGTCTGGCTTTAAGAATAATAAAAGAAAATGCCAATTATATTAAGGTTGGTCTTGATGAAAATTTTGAGATATGCGATGACACGTTGAAAGAGAAAATCATCAGAGAAATTTTTATTAAAAATAATATAGATGAAGAAAATTATGATAATTATTTAAAGTGTATATCGCATGTGAAGTTATCGCAAAGCGGCGAGGCATTAAACTCAAAGTATAAGGAAATTAGGCAATTTTTTAATTTTTATAACGAATATAATAAGACATTAAAAGAAAATAATTTAATTGATTATGATGATATGCTATATTTTGCGGTAAAAATACTTGAAGAAAATGAGGATATATTACAATACTATCAAGAAAAGTGTAAATACATAATAGAAGATGAGGCACAGGATTCAACACAAATTCAGCAGAAGCTGATAGGGCTTTTGAGCGGTAAGAACGGTAATGTTGTAAGGTGCGGCGACATCAATCAATCTATAACATCGACATTTACAAATAGTGATACGGACAGTTTTAAAGAATTTGTTAAAAGAAATAAGAAAGTCGAGATGACATCATCTCAAAGATGTGCAAAACCTGTATATGAGCTTGCGAACAGGCTGATAAATAGAATAACGCAGGCTGATGACACGCAGACGGCATTTTATAAAATAGAAATAAAAGGAACGGAGAAAAATCCCGTCTGTAATAAGAAGCCGTCATATAAAATTTTTGAAACGGAAAAAGACGAAAAAGAGTATGTATTAAATAAAATAAAAGATATTCTCTCGAAAGAGCCCGATGCCAAAATCGGTATATTGTTAAGATTAAACACTCAGGTAAATGAATATAACGAATACTTAGAATATAACGGAATACATACCAATGTAAGAACAGACTTTTTGTTAAATCAAAGGATATTTAGGTATATATATCAAATAATAAAGATAGTGTCAAATCCGTCAAACAATAAGTATATAGAGGAATTAAGCGAAATATACCGCTGTGACAATAAATTGAGTAAAGAAGAAACGGAATATATAAAAACATTAAAAGAACCATTTATATGTATAAATTTTGACGAAGTAGGGAATGAAGGGTTAAACCAATTATACTGGGATATAATGTATTGGA
>CANRHJ010000063.1 GCA_947630355.1 Candidatus Gastranaerophilales bacterium
ACCCCAAACGAGAGACGGAGTATATTTCACTCTTGGTTCAACGCAGTAATAAGAATTACTTTCAGAACTTTCCTGAGTTATTTTAATATTATTGGCACATAAATCAACCAAAGCTTTTTCAAGCTTTTTAAGTTTAGTTCGTGACGTACCTATACCTGTTAAAAATAGAACAGATTTTTCATTAGCCAATTCATCTTCTATATGATATTTTTCAAAAAGTATATCGGATAGTTCAAATCCTGACATATTAGTAACTTTAACCAATATTTTGGTTACATCATTATTATAAGAGTACACTTCCAAATTAGGCTGATTTCTTAATACGCGAACAATTCTTCCGGTATTTTTAACCAAGTCGGAAATTTCTTTTTTACCTTTCTCCGAGTTCAGAAAGTCAATGGTATTTTCAATGTTAATAAGCAGCGGGTAAGAAGGTGAAGTGGTGTTAAACAGATTTAAAGCCTGTTGAATTACCTTTATATCAATATTTGAATTTGGTCCGATATGCATGATAGCAGCAGGGTTAACGGCACCCGCAGTTTTATGAAGTGATTGTACAACAACATCGGCCCCCAAAGAGATTGAAGGAACACCCAAAGCTCTGTGGAAATTCCACAAAGCAGCATGTGCTTCATCAACAAGTATTTTGACATTATGTTCTTTACAAATGGAGCAAATACGTTCCATATCCGAAGAAAGCCCCTCATAGGTAGGATTTGGCAAAATAAACAATTTAATATCTTTATTTTTAGTAAGTACTTCGTTCAGATAATCAGGATTTACGGGTTCATAAATACCCCAATCTTTATTATAATGCGGCATAAGCCATATAGGTACTGCGCCTGTCAAAACCAAACCGTTGTATACGGATTTATGACAATTTCTGGAAATAAGCACTTTATCATTTCTTGAGAGTAATGCGTACATTGCGGCAATAATACCTGAAGAAGATCCGTTAATCAAAAAGAAGCTTGCTTTCGCCTCATAAATCTTAGCTGCTTTATCCTGGGCCAATTTAATCGAACCTATCGGAGAAGCGAGGTTATCAAATCCTTCTATTTCGGAAAAATCACAAGAAAAGTATTTTTTCCCGAGAAAATCAAACATTTGAGAAGGCAGTGCTTCGCCTTGAGAATGTGACGGCGTAGTAAACAGCGTTCTGTTTATTTTTTTAAATTTTTTTACACATTTTATAATAGACATAGTCTTTTTATTATAAAATAAAATAATAAACAAAACAATTTTATTAATTTGTGTGAATAGAGGTTACAGTGAATACCGAAGAAGTAGAAAACAGAATAAAAGAATTAAGAGAAATAATAAACAGGAATAATAAGGCATATTATTTGCTTGATTCACCGGAAATAAGCGATTATGAATATGATGAATTATACCGTGAATTAAAAAGATTGGAAGAGGCGCATCCGGAGTTAGTAACAAAAGACAGTCCCACACAGAAAGTGGGGGATAATACGGCGCAGGGATTTAAAGAATATAAGCATAAATACAGATTATACAGTTTAGATAATTCAAATAATTACGAAGATTTAAAAAAGTGGTATGAAAGAACGAAAAAGGAATATCCTAACGAATCAGAGCTGGAGATGGTAACGGAACTGAAAATAGACGGATTATCCTGCGCATTATCCTACGAAAACGGGGAATTAAAAGTAGGCGCAACAAGAGGAAACGGTATTATAGGCGAGAATATAACACAAAATATCAAAGGGATTAAAAGCATTCCTCAAAAGTTAACAAAACCGATAAACATAGAAGTAAGAGGCGAAGTATATATGCCTGTATCTTCATTTGAAAAATTAAATGAGGAAAACAGAGAGAAAAATCAAAAGGAATTTGCAAACCCCAGAAATGCTGCAGCCGGTTCTTTAAGGCAATTGGATGAAAAAATAACGGCACAGAGAGACTTGCACTTCTTTGCATATACGGCAATCCCCGAAGATAAAAATTTAATAAAAACGCACTATGAAGGTTTAAATCTGTTGAAAGAACTCGGATTTGAAGTAAATCCGAATTATTCGCTCGCAAGAGGTGTTAATGAGATTATAGAAAAATGTAACTACTGGGAAAATGAACGATTTAATTTAAACTATGCAACAGACGGAATGGTTATTAAAATCAATAATCTGAATAAGCAGAATGAATTGGGTTATACGTCAAGAGCACCAAAATGGGCTACTGCATTTAAATTTCCGCCGGAAGAAGTATGGACAAAACTTGAAGATATTGAAATAAGCGTAGGGAAAACGGGAGCCGTAACGCCGATAGCCATTTTAACCCCCGTACAGTTGGCGGGCACAACCGTAAAACGTGCAAGTTTACATAATTTTGAAGAAATAGAACGCTTGGGAATAAATATCGGTAATGAAGTATTAATAAAAAAAGCTGCGGAAATTATTCCTAAAGTAATAAGGAAAAGAGAAGAAGAAAATTACGGCATATATAAAGCGCCTGAAATATGCCCAAGCTGCGGAAGTAAATTAATAAAACCGGAAGGAGAAGTAGCACTTTATTGTCCCAATGCACTTTATTGTCCCGCTCAAATAAAAGGAAGGATAATATATTGGGCATCAAAAGAAGCTATGGATATAGACGGAATAGGAGAATCAATTGTTGAAAAGCTATATAATGCAGGCTTAATAAAAGACTTTGCAGATTTGTACAAACTGACAATTGACGACTTTATGAAAATAGATTTAGTAAAAGAAAAATCTGCGGAAAATTTATATAAATCCGTACAAAACAGCAAAACCCCATCCATGACAAAATTTTTAACGGCATTGAGTATAAAATTGATTGGAAAAGAAACTGCCGAATTAATAGCAAATGAATATCCGTCAATAGAAGATATTGAATCCGCAGCTGAAGAAGATTTAATAAAAATAGACGGAATAGGAGATAAAGCCGCAAAAAGTATAATTGATTATTTTAGAAATGATTATAACGTAAACATATTGAATAAATTAAAGTTAAACGGTGTAAATCCGAAAGGCAGCGCTTATGAAAGGACGTCAAACGTCCTAGAGGGGAAAACATTCGTTATAACAGGGACATTATCGGAACCGCGCAGCGTATTTGAGGGAATAATAAAAAGAGCAGGGGGTAAATTATCAAGCAGCGTAAGTAAAAAAACATCTTATGTATTAGCCGGAGAAAATCCCGGTTCAAAATTTGACAAAGCATCGGATTTAGGTGTTATAATACTGACTGAGCAAGAATTTAATTTGTTGGTTGAAGGGAAAATTAATGAATAAAAATTTTAAGATAATTACCATAAACGGTATCAGAGGAATTATAACTTTAATTTTTGTTGGTTTAGGCTTAATAGCAGGGTTTATTATATCTCCCGGATGGGTTTGCATGAGTTTATGGAATTATTTAATGAAAGATTCCGTAAATATTGCTCAAATGAATTTGTATCAAGGAATAATGTTATGGGCAATAATAGCGTTGTCACTTTATGCACTTAACAACAAAAAGGCATTGATAGGTATAGGTTCTTATCCTACCTTGTCTCAGGAACAAATAAAAGATATTATCCTGAAATCAAAATATTCCGAAAATTTTCCCGTAAAAGATATTGATTTAACACCTACGGAGATTAAAATACAAGATGATACGGAAAAAGAAGTAAAATCGGAAATGGAAGAATCGGAAGAAATAAGGAAATAGTAATGAAAATAAGATATTTGATTTTAATTTCAGCTGTTTTAATGCTATTTATGAATATACAGAGCATAAGTAATGCGGCGGAAATAAAGAAAGATACCGGCTATATATCATTAAACGGAACAAAGTCAATAGAGACCGACCCTAATACTGCGAGAATAACATTTTCTGTAGAAACTACCGCATCAAGCGCACAAAAAGCCGTATCAGAGAATAATGAAATATCCGCAAAGATATTAAACGCATTAAAATTAATGGCAAATGCTGAAACCGATACATTAAGAACCTCTAATTTTTCAGTAAAACCGATATATTCAACAAATTCGGCAAAACATGAAATAAAGAATTATGTTGCAATAAATGTTATAACAGCGGAAACAAAAGAAATTAAAAAAGTCAGCGAATTTATAGATACCGCGATAGCAAACGGAGCTAACAGAACCGAAGGTCTCTATTATTCTTATGAAAACGGTAAAAATATATGCAACGATATGTATTCCGAGTTAATGAAAGAATTAAAAGAGCAGGCATCGGCAATTGCAACTGCTTCAAACAGCACTTTAGACGGAATAAAATATGTAAATGCAAATTGTAATATTAATTCACCAGTATCAAACGGAAGAATATATGCAAAAGCATTGATGAGCAATTCAGCAGCATCGGAAGATGCGATACAATCAACTCCCATTGAACCGGCAAAAGTTAAAATTAATTCATATTTAAATGCTGAGTTTTACATAAAATAAAAAGAATTTCTTCAGCAAATTAAATTAATGAAATAACCGTTTCAGCAGTCAGGAGTGCCGAATTTTGATTTTGTCCCGTAATAATATTACAGCTGATTTCAACATGTTCACTCCAAGCTTTTCCGGCAATAAACACTGCGCCAAGCTGTTTTATTTTATTTTCAAGAGAAAAAGGCATAAATTCAGACATTTTAACAATATTTTCTTCTTTATCTGTAAAAGCCGTAATATGTTTATTTTTAAGAATAGAATTACCGTTTTTATCAATAGCATTAATTAATCCGGCAGGACCGTGACAAAGTGCGGCTATAATTTTATTGTTATTATAAAAATATTCAACAATTTTTTTCAAAATATTATCGTAAGCCAAATCAAACATAGGTCCATGCCCGCCCGGTATAAACAAGCAATCAAAATTTTCGAAATTTACGTCAGATAATTTTTGTGTATTTTTAAGATTTTTAGCAGCCTCATCCCACTCCATAGGATTTGAACAATTTAAACTTTGTTCATCAATCGGACAAATTCCCCCCATAGGACTTGCAATTGTTATATCATATCCCGTCGATTTAAATACAATATATGGTGAAGCAAATTCTTCCAACCAAACTCCCGTATGAATTTTATCATTTATTTCAGAAAAATTTGTTACTGCAAATAATATTTTTTTAGCCATAGTAATCCCTTTTTCTTTAAATTATTAAAAATAAAATATAAAAGTAATTACTCTGTTGTATAAAAAATATAATAATTAATTTAGCAAAAAAAAATTACTTTTATGTTTTAAGCAACTATGAAAATAAGTAATGTAAATTTCAATTTAACATTTACTGCCAAGCATAAAAAAGCAAGAGAGGCAGATGATATCTCACGCATATCAAAGCGAATATTTCCCTTATACAGTTCAACATATATAAAAACTTTTTTACCGGAGATTTATTATTCGGATAATCCCGCAGCAAAACATTACATAAGCAATTTAATAAATAAAATAGAACAAACACGTAATAATTTTTATTATTCCGATACACCGTTTCCCTACGGGCAAATATTGAAAGGCTTAAAAAGAGACAAGGTGGGAAATTGCCATGAAATGGCAATAACGGGCCTTGCCGCGCTGGCTGCAAACGGATACACAAATTCAAGTATGGCTGATTTAGTATTATCAACAAATTTCATAAATAAAGAAACCAATCAAGTTTTTAAAACATATGATAATATAATAGATCATGTTTTAGTAATAACAACAATGGATAAAAATATATCATTATATGAAGCAAAAGGTAAAGACCTGATTATAGTGGATAATTGGAGCGGAATTTGTGAGACTGCACCAAAAGCCGTAGAAATTTATAAATCAATATTCAGAGAAGAGTGTAAAGAATGGGAAAATAACGCAAAAAAACGACTTAAGACAGCACTGGGAGAGAATGTAAATTTTGATGATTATATAATCCGAACAAACATATTATTTTTACCCTGTGACAAAAAATACGAAAATTCAGATGTTCCTTCTATACAAAAAAGTTATCGGGAATTAATTAGGAAGCCTCAAAATAATCAATCCATTGACGAACAAGATAATCAGGACATTTTTTAAGTTCAAATATAAGATAATCCTTAGGTCTGAAAGGACGCCGCAATAATTTCATCTTAGCTTCTTTAGGAGTTCTGTCTGCTTTTTTTTGATTACAATGGCGGCAGCAAGCAACAATATTTTCCCAAATATCAGGTCCCAAACGCGATTTTGGAAAGACATGATCCAATGTAAGCTCATCAGCGGGGAATTTTTTGCCGCAGTACTGACATATAAATTCATCCCGCACTAAAATATTTTCTCTGCAAAATGGCAGTTCTTTATAAGGAACTGCCAAATCATAAGTTAATTTTATAACATTGGGAATTAATACATTTTCAATTTTAATCATGGACTCAATATCGTTTAAACGCCGAGCATTAACAGCTTTTCCTTTCATAAGCAGAATTAACGCTCTTTTCCATGTGCAAATGTTTATTGGCCTGTTTTGATTATCAAGTAATAATACCTTTTGCATATTAACTCCTACAATTGTAGTATTCCCGTTTTTTAGTAAAACTAAACAAATTGAGGACTTTTATGAGATAATAAGGATATGGAGAAAATATCACTCAGGGAAATATATAAAATATTTTTTATAATAGGCGCGCAGCTTATAGGCGGGGGATACGTAATATTACCGTTATTAAAGAAGTATATAGCGGAAGAGAGGAAATGGCTGAGTGAAGAAGAACTTATAGATTATTTTGCCGTAAGCCAATGTATTCCCGGAATTATAGCAGGAAATATAGCAATATTTTCGGGTTATAAAGCGAGAAAAGGATTAGGTGCATTAGCGGCAATAACAGGGCTCATAACACCGCCTTTTTTATGCATATTAATTCTGGCACATATTTTGACTAATTTTACAAACAATGAGATTGTTCAAGAAGCATTTTGGGGAATAAGGATTTCCGTAATCGTATTAATTATAATAACAGTCAAGGATATGTGGACAAAAAGCGTTAATTCAAAATTTACATACACGTTATTCAGCATTGTTTTAATATTTTTATTAACAATGAAAATATCTCCTGCGGTAATAATAATATTATCCGCCTTATCGGCACTTTTATATTCAAAAATAAAAGGGAATAAAAATGCTTAAATTATATTTGTTACTATATTATGAATTTTTTAAAACAGGATTATTTGCAATAGGCGGAGGATATGCGGCATTGCCGTTTTTATACTATATGCAAAGCAGTCATAATTGGTTTGATATGGACGAGTTAACAAATATGATAGCAGTATCAAATATTACACCCGGTCCAATAGGAATAAACATGGCTACATATACAGGCTATACAACGGCAGGTATATTCGGTTCAATAATATCAACAACCGCAATAATAACAGCACCTTTTATTATAGCAATAATCATAATGAAACTGATAAACAAATTTAAATCCTGCAAAGAAATAAATTACATATTTAACGGTTTAAGACCCGCATCTTGCGCTCTGTTAATTTCAATAGGATTAAAACTTTTATATCAAACAATAACCTATAACAAAGAAGAATGGTCATTCCCCGTTCAATTTGATTACAATGCAATAATTTTATTTTTAATATTAATTCTTCCGTTCACTTTTATGAAAAAAAGACCGTTCATAGTAATATTAGCAGGAGCCGTAGGCGGAATAATTTTAAAAAATATTTAGATTATTATTAAGAAATGTTAACAAAATATCAATAAGAAGTAAATTTTCATTTGAAAAATGTTTTTAAATAAATGTGGGTTAGTTTAAATTATTTTATAGTGGAGGTTAGATATGACAGTAGCATTTCAAAACGGTTCTTTTTTAAGCGGTTCAAGCACGGCAAGTGTACTTACACAAAAAGGCGGAGTTACGGCTTCAAGCTTATACAACACTGATTTCTTAGACAACAAATACGAATACAACGACACAAAAGAAGGCTATGAAATAGCATATAGCGGAAGAGATGCAGCAATAACAAAAAATATAGATAACTTAGTAACATATTTATCAAGCAAAAAAGAAGATAAAGCAATGCTTGCATACGAAGAATTATTGAATGAAATGAAAAATCAAACAAGATATTCTCAATTGGTAACAGAAGATGGTGATGATACTCAATTAAGAGCAGTAGCAAGACAAATCATTGAAAACAAACTTGGAGTAGATTTACCGACATATATAAAAGAAACCACTGCAAGCAATTTCCAAAGAGGTTTAGAATTCAATTTGGATGGTGACAAATACACAGAAGAAGATTTATTAAAAGAAATGTGTGATTTAGATGAAACAACTCCATATGAAGGGCTGGAACGCGCAGCAGGTAAGACATTAAAAACAGGCGGCTTAGCTGCAGCAGGCGCAGCAATCGGAACAATGATATGTCCCGGAGCAGGTACGGTTGTAGGCGGTGTTATAGGCGGTTTAATAGGATTATTTACTTAATAAATAAAAATCAATCTAACCAAAACATAATAACGGAAAAGACGGAAAAATTATCCGTCTTTTTTCATTTCTTCAATCGTATCTTTTAAATCTTGTATTTCATATTTCAATCTGTTTAATTCACAAGTAATAGGGTCGGGAATTCTGTTATGAAGCAGCTGACCTTGAATATATAGTTTTTGTTTAACAATTCTGCCAGGAATACCGACAACCGTTGAATTTTCAGGTATAGAATCAACAACAACCGAGCCCGCGCCGATACGGGAATTAGAACCGATTTCAATATTACCCAGAACTTTAGCACCTGCACCGACAACAATGTTATTACCGAGAGTGGGATGCCTTTTGCCGTGTTCATTACCCGTTCCGCCCAAAGTAACACCCTGATATAGCAATACATCATCGCCTATAATAGTTGTAGCACCAATAACAACTCCCATACCGTGGTCAATAAAAAATCTTCTTCCTATTCGTGCGGCAGGGTGAATATCAATACCGGTTAATATTCTGGACACATTGGAAATTATTCTGGGTATCAAAGGTATTTTCCAATAGTTAAGTTTGTGAGCTATTCTATGAAGGATTAAAGCATGAAGTCCCGGATAACAAAAAAGTACTTCAAGAATATTTTCCGCAGCGGGGTCTTTATCGTAAATAGTTTTAATATCTTCCGAAATTTGAGAAAATATTTTTTTTATAAGTCTCATTTAGATACCCTTAATATATTTTCTTTTACCGTATTGAATTGTAACAGGTAACATGTTTTTTGTAATTAAGAAATTCGGGTTAGCCTGTTTTTGATTATTAATTTTTAAAGCACCCGAAGCTGCGAGTCGTTTAATTTCGCCTCTGCTTAGAGATTTATCAAAGTCAGAGATAAAATTCAATAAAGTGATATCTGAATTGATTTTAACTTCGGGAATATCATCAGGAATTTCTTTATGCTGAACAACTTTAATAAAATGCTCCTGAGCTTCATCTGCAGCAGTTTTACCATTGTACATTTCAGTAATCTTATAAGCCAATTTCATTTTCAAATCTCTTGGGTTTTCGGTTTTAAGTCGAGTTTCAATATCATCCAATTCTTTATTTGAAATATCAGTCAGAAGTGCAAAATATTTTACAATAAGATTATCGGAAATACTCATTAGTTTTCCGTACATATCAATTGAAGAATCCGTAAGGCTGATACAGTGTTCGGGAAAGGATTTTGACATTTTTACAACACCGTCGGTACCTTCAAGAAGAGGAAGGAGCATAACCATTTGCGGATTTTCTTTACCGTAAGCTGACTGAATTTCACGTCCCAACAGGTTGTTAAATCTTTGATCCGTACCGCCAAGTTCAATATCAGCATCAACAACGACGGAATCGTATGCCTGCATTAAAGGATAGAAAAATTCGTGAACTGAAATCGGCCGATTTTCGGAAAATCTTTTTGCGAAATCATCCCTTGTCATAATTTGAGCTACGGTAACCTTTGATGCTAACTTCAACATGTCAACAAAATTCAAGTCAAATAACCAATCGGCATTATTTCTGATTTC
>CANRHJ010000064.1 GCA_947630355.1 Candidatus Gastranaerophilales bacterium
AATCAGTATGTATTACTCCGGCAGCTTTAGGTGCTTTTGAACCGGATTTACATGTCCAAGCGTGAACTTCTTTTTCCCCTGCCGTTATAAATGTTGTTAAATCCAATAATTTATATACCGATTGTATCATTCTTTCTATCCCTGAACCGGTTACGCCTAAATCGGATAAATAAGCTTTTGCTTCTTCTTCAGATAAATCCGTTAATTCGGATTCTATTTTTGCTGAAATTACAACAACATCAGCTTTATGCTTTGATGCATACTCTTTTACTCTTTCTACGTAATCGTTACCCCTTGCCAAATCTGTCTCACTTACATTCGCTGCGTATATTACCGGTTTTATACACATTAACTGTGAGTTCTTTGCATATTCCAGCTCTTCGTCTTCAAAATAATCTTCTATATTTATAAAAACAGCATCTGACAATAATTCATTTAATTTACTGAGCACTTTATGTTCCAATACTGCCTGCTTATCTCCGCTTTTAACCTGCTTGGTGAGCCTTTCCAAACGTTTCTCTATTGATGCCATATCCGCAAGTGCAAGTTCGGTGTTTATTGTCTCTATATCATCTATCGGGTTTATTTTTCCGGCTACATGGATAGTGTTGTCATCGTCAAAACATCTTACAACCTGTATTATTGCATCTACTTCTCTTATATTATGCAAAAATTGGTTTCCCAGCCCTTCTCCCTTACTTGCACCTTTTACCAACCCCGCTATATCTACAAATTCTATTGCCGTAGGTATTACAACATCCGTTTTTACAAGCTTCTTCAGTATTTGCAACCGCTCATCAGGTACATTTACTACCCCTACGTTCGGTTCTATCGTACAAAACGGATAATTCTCGCTTTGTGCATTCTTTGATGATGTTAATGCATTAAATAATGTTGATTTACCTACATTGGGTAATCCTACTATACCTGCTCTCAGCATTTTTTATTCCCTTTCAAATCTATTTAAAGCGTAATATAAAAATAGCATCTTAGCAATATTTTTATCCTTTAATCAGTGAATTTGAAGTTAATTTTACTTGAATTAAAGTTCCTGCCGGTAAACTTATATGATCGCCTTTTTTAAAAATTGATATTATCGGTGCGCATACGGCATTAACCGCATATACTGCACCGCCGCCAATCCAAATTACGGGTGACAGTATCTCTATTATCGGTATTGTTGACATTCGATGCGCGCCTTCTTCCGCTCCCTTAAACACTTTTATTCCGGGTTTCATTGATTTCAGCATATTTCTCCCGTATAAACGTTTCCCTTTTATATTGCCTAAAAATATTTTTTTCTCGTTTGCCCTGCATACTTTTGTCTCTATCTCGGACATAATGCCGTTAAAATATATTTTATCTATCTTTAATTCAATAAGACCGCCGTTGCCGGTTAGCTGCGGTCCGTGTGAGTTCGTTATTTCACCTTTAACAATTGTTCCTGCCGGAATAATGGTTCCGTCCTGAGCGGTTATTCCGTTCTGCATACTAAACTCTGTTTTACTGCCTTTGGGACTTTTATCGCTTATTGTCTTATTTAATCTTAACGATAACTTTGTTCCGCTTTTAAGCGTATAGGTTTTCCCCGTAGGATTATATTTAGGAACCGCTATACTCTCATATTCCCCCGCTGTGGGAACTGTTTTGGGCAGTGCAGGCAGCTCATTATCTTCAACTTTATATTCTTGCCTTATTTCTTTATCTATCGTATCGTCAAATTGTGCCGCAAGACATTGTATTTGAATTATAATTGCCAATATTATTATACTTATTATTCTTCTCATATTACCATTTTAATATTAATATTATTTTTTTTACTCAATTAAATGAGTGATTATTTAATAAGCAGCCGCAATATCCGCAAGACTCCTTAAGTACTTTCGGATTACATTTTTGCGGGAATTGTTATGCTATCTTAAAATGCTTACTTTGCAGCGTTGCGAACCCGTGAAATTTTCCCCGATAACTTTTTATCTTTTGAATTCTCATCAAACTTATTTATCTGAGCTTCAAACCCTGACCATAATTTATCGTATTCATTCTTTACAACAGCTTCTATTGAACCTGATTTTCTGTATTTTTTATACAACTTATTACTGTATTCCCCTATTGCACTTAATATAGCACCTGATATAAGTGAAAACATAAGGTTTTTAGCGCCAGATAACATTTTTGTTGTACCGTAAATAAACGTTGCAAATGTTCCGACTAAAGGTATACAAGTCGTTAATACGGCAGAAACCTTCTCGTCTTTATTATCTGCTTTACTTATTGATATTGCTCCTCCGCCTATGGGAAGTAATATTGATAATAAATCGGTCGGCGCAGAACCTACTTTTAATTCCGCTTTTTTTAAAAAATATTCCCCCGCTTCAAGCTCTGTCGCTTTTTTTATTCCTTTACTTATTTTATTTGCAAGTTTTTTGTATTCCTTGAGACTTTCCTCCGATATTATTTTCTCATTTTTCAATCCTTTTAATATCGTCATTATCTCTTCAAGAGCACCTTTTGTACTTTGTCCGTTCGTTGATGTTATTGTGCTTCTTATGGCGTTTATTGTTTTTTCCGTATTAAGTTTGTCTTGTGCGCTGTATTCAACGCCGCTTTTAATTACGGAACTTATACCCTCAAGTATGCTATTTATATTATCAACTATTTTATTTCTTGCCATATCTTCGTTTTCACCCGAACATATCCTGTATGACTCTATCTCTCTTTTTAAGTTTTGCATTATTTTTCTTGCATTATTATCTTCGGGTTTTATTATATCGCTTATCTTCCCTGCTTGCTTCTTAATCTCATCACTGATTGATGGTATATCATTTGTTATTTCTTTCTTCGCGTTGATAATATCATGCTTTATTTCCTCTCGTGCAGCTCTCGACAGGTCCTCAGTTGCGTATGTCTTATAATTTTCGATATTAATTATACTCCGCTTATTCTTAAAGAACCTGTTTCTTATTTTTTCGGGTAAATCTTTTAATAATGCAGCACGCTTATTATCACGTAATTTCCTTGCTCCTTTGCTGAAATTCTCTTCAAAGTTATTTCCCATTCTTTGTGTTTGTTCTTCTAAAATTTTTATCCACTCCGAAAGGGGCTTTTTTATTCCTTTTATTGATATAATTTTCGCCTTTTCGACTTCATTTAATGATTTTAATTCCTTTATTCCATACTGACTTATCATTGATGATAAATCATTTATGTTTATTTCAGCTTTATTGTATTTCTTACCTAAAGTTTTATCCGCTACTTTATTGAAAAAAGAAGTGGCTTTATCTGCAAACTTTCTTGTAAATTTATTTTTTCGGAATAATTTATTACTTTCATAGTCTTTTATTGCAGTAAAATTAGATGCGCCTTGAAGTAAATCTATGACTTTCTTTACAGTCTTTTTACAATAAAACTTAATTTTTGAAGGTAAATGATTTATCTGATTTTGGCTTGCTTCTTGTATTTCTTTATTGAGAGCATCTCTTATCTCCGATAATCTGTTTGTTCCGTGAGGACCGCGCGCAAATACCAGTCCCAGAATACCTGCCGTTAGTATCGTAGATGCTATTGTGGAACCGAATAATATCTTTTTCCCGCTTAAAAAAGCTATTTTTTCTTCTTTTGATGTCTTTTTTACATCACGTTTATTCTCCGGTATATATTTCGGAAATGAATCAAATATGTAGTTATTTTTTTGTGATGCTTGTATCATGATTTTTAATTGTCCGAGAAAATCTTGACGGCTCTTAATGTAAGCGAAATTCCGAATTGCTGTTTTCTTGTTTAAAAGAATAAGTTAAGGAGAAGATATGAATTTTTGTGTGCGGTGTGATTTAAGTCCCCGTCAGATGAGTGCAAGAGTAACATAGCACACCGCACAGGTTTAAATTTTATTTTTTAATAAAAAAGTTTGTAACAGTTTCTATTAAGTTCTTAAATGGCTTTAATAAAGTCTTTCCCGCATTTTTAAAGCCTTTACATCCTTCGGCAAAGTTGGGGTATTTAGCTGCAAAATTACCTTTTTCTTTTATGAAACAGTTCTTTGCCTTATTTAATAATTTGCCTATTTTGTTCTTACCTTTATATCCGGCAAAAATTCCGCCTGCTATTAAACCTATTGTTAATAATATATTTATGCCCTGTCTTTTTTTATACTTCTTGCTGAAATCATATTTATCATTTGCCGTATCCTGCATTTGTTTGTAATTTATTTCATTTTGTTCCTGCAAATGAGCTGACCCGTAGGGGGATTTATAATTTCCTATACCGTATAAATTCATTTTCTTCTCCTTACTTTTTTTTACTAATCTGTTTTTATAAAACATATAAATCTCTAAAATTGCCTTTTTTAATAAGTACTTTTAATAATTTTTACATAGTCTAAACCGCTGCCGTTTATATTTTTAACCTTCACAATTCCGCAGATGCTAAATTTCTCTTTTGCCGAGTTTTGATATTACAAAATTTTATCGGCGGATTTTATACTCCGAATGCTGTATTTTCGCCGAAAAATATTCCTTTTTTTGCAAATTTATCGGATTATATATATAGAGGAATAAAATTAATGTTCAAAGAAAAAACTAATTCTCAATCGGAAATTGAAGAAAAAGTAAATACTGACTTAATGGCTCAAAATTTTATGGAAGAAGCAAGAAAATTCCATGAACGCTATTTGTTGAGCGGCTGCAGAGTTGATTTGGATTCTGCTGTTGATTCCTATATAGATGCTATTAAATATAATCCTAATATCGCAGAAGCTTATTACAGACTTGCTACTTTACTTTGGGATAAGGGTGAATTAAATATTAATGCTGCTATAGAACAATGCAGATCTGCGGTTAATATCTCGCCTTCAAATGTTAATGCAAGAATTTATACTGCCTTTTTCCTCGAACAAGCTAAACGTTATGACGAAGCTGAAAAAGAATTTAAAGAGGCTATAAAATTAAATCCTTTAAAATCCGCGCGCTCCAGATTGTCATTAGCTTCTTTATACATTGATAAAATGCACGATTCTAATACTAATTTTAAAGATTTCTATAACTCATGCTATTACCTTCTTTCAGGCGGTATAAGCATAGCTTTTGATTCAATTTCTTTAAAAATGTTATGCAAAAATCTTTCTAAAAATATTTCATTAATGTTCTATGATTGCGTGGGGCATTTACTTGAAAAAACAAAAAATTATTCTCTTGCACTTAAAACCTATAATATAGCTGCGGATACAACAGGCAGAAATGAACTGTTTTATACTAAAATCGGCGATATTAATGTTTTAAACGAACAAATATCCTCTGCTAAAAATTCTTATATTAAAGCTCTTGAATCCAATCCTTATAACAAAGAATTGCTTTTGAAACTTGCGACTTTGTCTCAGGTGTATTTTGAAGATGATTATTCCACACCTATTGACTGCTATTCAAAGTTACTTGAATTAGGTGAAGATAATTCAAAAATTTATTATGAATTAGGACATTTGTATCTTAAAAAAGAAGATTTTATAAATTCAATCAATGCTTTCAAATTGGCTTTAGATAAAGATTATGACAATCCTTTTTACCATAATGCATTGGCATATGCTCTTGTCAGAGCCGAACAGTATGAAGATGCTTGCGAACATTATAAATTTGCCATTGATAAGAACCCGGATCCTGAATGGACTGCTATTGTTTGTCAGGCTATTTCTTCTTTATATTATAAAGTTTTTGATGATGTTGACAGTGCTCTTGATTTTCTTAAAATGTCTATAATGCTTGATTCCAATAATGATGATGCTTTTATTGAATTGGGCGATATATATAGTGATACTCAGGATATTGACAGTGCCATAAAATCATACTGTGAAGCCATTAAATTAAATCCTAAAAATGCCGTATCTTATAATAAATGCGCTATGGCATTATGGCAGAAGGATTACATTGAAGAAGCAATTATTGCATATCATAAAGCCATAGGTATTAATCCTGACTACTACAGTGCTTATAATAATCTGGGGGTTATTTATCTCGACGGCATCAGAAATTTAAAAGAAGCTGAAAAACTCTTTAATAAAGCTATTGAATTAAAATCCGACTATGTAATGGCTTATTTTAATTTGGGCAGAGTTTTTGAAATTTCCGGAAAAAATATTGAAGCTGCCAAAAATTATCAAAAAGCTCTTGAATTAAATCAAGTTAATCCCGAATTGGACAGCGAAGAAATAACGGAAAAACTATATAACCTGTTTAAAGTTTAGTAATCGTAATGCTCTTTTTTATTTAAGTATTCTCTTATTGTGTTTAATGATGCTTGGATTATCCTTGTTATTCTTGATGAAGATAAACCGACTTGTTCGGCAATTTCTTTTACCTGCATATTTCTGTAAAATCTGTATTCTATGATAGTTCTTTCTTTTTTAGGAAGTTTGGAAATTGCTTCTTTAATAACCCTGCCAAGTTCCGAAATCTCGGCTTTTTCATCGGGAAGCGCCGAATTGTCTTTTATAAAATCAAACGGAGAATCGTTATCGGAAGCTGCTGCAGCCAAACTGTCTATTGATAATATTGTTTCATAGATGGCTTCACGAACTTTACCGGGCGTTATGACATTGTCTATATCGTTATCTGCACCGTCACTTCCTTCGCTTCCGTCATTTTCTTCTTTGTCGGGGCTGTTATGCTTTAAAGAATACCACTTATATCTGTTTCTTAACTCATTCCTTATCGCCCATCTTACGGCGGTAGAAATATAAGCATTATTGTACTTCGCCAGCTGCTCTTCGGTCTTATCTTTTATCATTACCTGTATTGCAATTATACCGATGCTGACAAGCTCATCATAATCCACCATATGTGATGGAATACGCTTATGTTCTACCTTAGCTACCTTCTCTATTGTTTCTATATAATCTTTTATTTTTGCATGCATTTTTGTAGTCTGTCTTTTATCTTATATTACTACCTTTTTGCTGATTTCGCAAATTGTATACAAAAATCAATATTTCAGCTACCGCTTTATATAATTCGGGCGGTATTACCGCATTTATTTCCACCATTCTGAATATAGCACGTGCTACGGGCGGATTTTCAATAACGGGAACTCCGTGCTCACGAGCTATATCTATTATTTTTTTCGCAAATAACTCTGTCCCTTTTGCAAGTAATACAGGTGATTCCATTTTTTCAGCATCATATTTAAGTGCGCAAGCTATATGTGTGGGATTTGTTACCACAAAATCAGCATTCGGTACCGCATCCATCATACTCTGCTGCAGCATCTGCTGTCGCCTTTGCCTTAATGCCGCTTTTACGTGAGGATCTCCTTCGGAGTTCTTATATTCATCTTTTACCTCTTTAAAGGACATCTTTTGATCCTGTAAAAATTTCCATCTTACCATACCGTAGTCCGCTGCCGCTATTATTAAAAACGCTATTCCCGCTTTTATTACGAAATCTATTACAAGTGAACCGAACTCGTTTAATATGGCAAAACTGTTTTCTATTGATGCAAGTCCTATTATCGCTTCTAAGTGCGAATTATATACCATCCAGCCGATTATACCCAATATTACCACTTTAAATATATTCTTAACCAGCTCAAATAACGTTTTAGGCGACATTATGTTTTTAAAATACTTTGACGGATTTAATTTGTCTAATCTCGGCTCTAACGGTTTAGTCGTTACCAAAGGACCTACCTGTATAAAATCACCTATTATCGCTATAAATGCAGCTATTAACAATATAGGACCTATTATTAATAATGTCGGCTGTATTATTGCAGCGGCTAAATGTACATATCCTATATCTTCTATATGCTTATCCGGAATTTTATCGTATAAATATACAAATAATATTGATATTTGATCCCATATAAAAGGACTTAGCTTTATTATTACTATAAACATTACAAGTAAAGCTAATGCGGTGGAAAAATCTTTCGATTTTACTACCTGACCTTCTTTTCTCGCTTTTTGAAGCTTCTGCTGACTCGCTTCAAATTGTTTATCCTCGTCGCCCATCCTCTATTTTCCGCGCTTTTAGTATTTTACCATTGTTACTACTTCTAAATCTTGCGGTAAATTCTCTCTTCCTTTCAAATCGGTTAACTCTACTATAAATCCCGCACCGGCTACTTCTGCTCCCGCTTTCTTTAATAAACGATACGCTGCTTTGACGGTTCCTCCGGTTGCTAATAAATCATCTATTATTATTACTTTTTTGCCTTTTTCTACAGCATCTTTATGCATTTCTAATTTGTCTGTCCCGTATTCCAGTTGATATTCTTCACTTATTGTCTCTGCAGGTAATTTGCCGGGTTTCCTTATTAATATACACCCCGCTCCTATTTTATAAGCAAGTGCACTGCCAAAAATAAATCCGCGCGACTCTATTACCGCTACATAATCTATTCCTTTACCCGCAAATTCACCGCTTAAATAGTCTATCATCGCACTTAATGCTTCTTTGTCTTTTATTGCCGTCGTTATATCTCTGAAGATTATTCCTTTTATCGGAAAATCTTTTATAGCTCTTATTCTGTCTCTCACAAGCTCTATTGAACTCATTTCCTTCTCCTTCATAATTCCTTTATTTATATTTTACAATAAATTTATTCTTTTGTTATTTCTTTTAGCATTTCCGTTACCAATTTGCTTGGTAAACCTACTATATTCTCATAATCCCCTTTTATCTCTTTTATAAACCCTTCAGGAACTTCCTGTATTCCGTATGAACCTGCTTTATCGTACGGCTCCTTCTCTTTTATATATTGCTCTATCTCTTCTTCTTTAAGATTATTGAATGTTACTTCGCTTGTTTCCGATTTTATAATCTGCTCACCGCTTTTTGTATCAATTATACATACGGATGTTACGACTTGATGCGGTTTGCCGCTTAGTTCGGTTAACATCTCCTTCGCATTATCATATCCTCCCGGTTTCCCCAATATTCTGTTATTGCTTACCACTACCGTATCCGCGCTGATTATTATTGCATCTTTATCAGCCTTGTATAAAACCGATGTGCCTTTCTTCTGCGCTATTGATTCAATTAATTGATATGAAAATTCGCTCTCTTGTGTTTTTTCATTATATTCGGGCTTTATTATTTCAAAGTTAATCCCTGTATTCCTTAATATATCCTTCCTTCTCGGTGATGTTGATGCTAATATTATTTTTCTCATATTCTATTCCTGAAAAAATGCTTAACTCTTATTATATTTTAATTAAAAGTTAAGCATTTTCTATTATGAGTACTAAAAAATATTTATTTTTTTACATTTAATTACGTTTTATTTTCGGCGGGAAAAAGTTTATCTTCATATATACTGCCGATTTCGACGTAACATTACTGCATATTGTCTTTAATTTTGAATTCATCTCCAGCATACTTCGCTGCATTTGTGCATAATCATTCATCGCTGATAACATCTTCTGGGAATCCACCAACTTTGTTATATCAGGATTATCCATTTTTAATTTTGAATATTTTTTTACTAATTCCCTGTCAATTCTGTCTTTTGCCCCAACTGCCATATTAACCTCTTATATCATATATTCCCCGTTGTATTTATATAAAAAATTTTTTTTATATAAAATTGCTTCTTATATATTTAATGTTACAAAATTTTAATATTTTTACGGCACCGGGTGAATACACTTATTTTATATATTATTTCGATTATTCTTTAATCGCTTCTTCTATCTCTGAAATAATTAATTTTGCCGCAACAACCGGATCCGGTGCATGTGTAATAGGTCTGCCTATAATTATGTAATCGGATCCTGCTTTTATTGCATCTTGGGGAGATACTATTCTTATTTGATCGTTTACTATTGCCCAAGTTGGTCTTACCGCCGGACATACAACCAAAAAGTCCTCGCCTAATTCCTTTTTTATTTCTTGTGCATCGGTATCGGGAGCTACTACTCCGTTCATTCCCGA
>CANRHJ010000065.1 GCA_947630355.1 Candidatus Gastranaerophilales bacterium
CTTGCACGTTCTTTTTGTGAGACTATTTTTCTGGATACATTAATACCTGTTTCCTGCGGCATTAAAACGAGAAATCTTCCGGGAAGACTTAAAAGCGTAGAAACTCGAGGACCTTTATGTCCTACGGGTTCTTTTACCACCTGTACTATAATCTTTTGTTTGGGAGATAATTTCTCTTTTAAAGTACCTTTCCCTATTGCATCATCAGCGTGTAAAAAGCCCATTTTATCATATCCGACATTGACAAATGCGGCATCTATACTCGGTAATATATTATCTACCGTCGCAAGATATACATCATTCAAGAGCATATCTCCTTTTTGAACATAAAATTCGCAGATTTTACCGTCTTCCAAAACTGCCGCTATATTATCACGTTCTGCTACAACTATTGCTTTTGACATTTTTCCTTTTTCCTTTTATTCTATTTTATTCATATCTTTATCGTAAAATTCTAATCTTATTATCCTGAATTCTAAATTTTCCGCATATAATTTAATTATATCTTCAGGTTTTACCGAAGGAATTTCTTGTGATTGTCCCGTTTTTAAAATCATAAATATTTCATCATCCGTAATTTTTATTGATTTTATAGACGGTTTTATGTTAACAAGTTTTTTTATACCTTTTTTATTTATCTTCTCTATAAATATTTCATTACTTGAAGATATCTTATCTTTAATATACATCAAATCTTGTTTTTTTAAAATACCTTTTTTTAACGGGCAGAATGAATATAACGCCCATTGTGCCGTAACATCTATTGCCTCTGCGTTTTTAGGTATTTGTTCGGCTTTTAATACTCTGATATAAGGCGGTAATATTTCGTTAAGTTTTTTTACCAGTTCAGTTTTTTCAATATTGTTGTATATTTCAATGTCTATAAGTTCACATCTGCTTTCAACGAACATTGGAAGCGCTATTCCCAAAGAAAATTTGGGTGTCGGATTAAAACCTTGTGAAAAACACAAATCCAATCCCGAACGATACAGCATTTTTACAATTGTATTTTGCCAGTCTAAATGAGAAATATATTTCATTTCGTTTTCTTTTGTAATCTTCAGCCTGTATTTGTATGATTGCCGGTCTATATTATCATCGGGCTTTGGTAAAGTATTAAATTCAAATTTCTTATCAATTACTTTATGAGTTTTTAAATTTTTGCACACACCGCAATTTACACAATTAAATTCACACGGAATTATATTTTCGGCACTTAAAGCTTTTTTATATTGCTCTTTTAACCAGCTTTTATCAAGTCCTATATCTATATTATCCCAGTTTAAAACGTCATCAACATCAAGTTCTTTTTGTGCATCTTCATCTATATTTATTCCTGCTTCTTCGGCAGTTTTAAGCCAAAGGTCTTTGTCTATATTTTCATCCCAGCTTGAGAGGTAAACTCCTTTTTTATGAAGTAATTCCATAAATTTGTTATAATTTTTGCCGGATCTGGACAAAGCACACTCCAATTTTGAAGTAAAGCTGTTATGATAGTTAATTTTTACACCCTTTATGGGTTTTACCTTGTCCAATAAATATTTTATTCTGTTTTGTACTTCTTCCTGCGGACATTGACCGCACCATTGAAACGGTGTAAAGGGTTTGGGCACAAATATTGATACCGTACAGGTTAAGTTTAACCCGTCTTTAATTCCGTATTCATTTTTAATCTGCTTTGACCGATATCTTATTTTTGAAAATAAATCCGCCATTTCATCAATATCTTCATACGTTTCAGCGGGAAGTCCTATCATAAAGTATAATTTAACATTAGAAAATCCGTTTTTGTAACAATTTAAAACTGTTGTAATTATTTGTTCTTCCGTTAGATTTTTATTAATAACATCCCTTAATCTTTGGCTGCCTGCTTCAGGTGCAAGAGTAACGGTAGTGGATCTTACACCTCTGACCATTTGAGCCAATTCCGAGCTGTATCTATCAATTCTTTGACTCGGAAGCGATACGGATACTTTCTTCTTGTTCATCTCTTCGGATAAAGCTCTTATTACGCTTTCTATATTTGTATAATCATTTGAAGAAAGTGATAAAAGAGAATATTCATCATATCCCGTTTGAGCAACAGATTCTTTTACCATTGAAATAACATCACCGGCTTTTCGTTCCCGAACAGGCAGAGTAACATGCCCGGCTTGGCAAAATCTGCACATTCTTCCGCATCCTCTTCTTATCTCTATTATTGTTCTGTCATGAACACCTGAAGAATAAGGTATTGGCGAGCGTATAACTCTGTTTGAAGTTGAAATATCGAAAATTCTTTTCTTTGCACGATTTTGTATGTCGGGATTATATATCCCTTCA
Organism: Candidatus Gastranaerophilales bacterium; assembly: GCA_947630355.1. GTDB lineage: Bacteria > Cyanobacteriota > Vampirovibrionia > Gastranaerophilales > Gastranaerophilaceae > Avigastranaerophilus. The sequence continues at coordinate 2,323 of CANRHJ010000065.1, forward strand.
ATTTTTGTCAGTTCCCTGATTATTTCCGAACGGGGAATATTGTTATTCTTTAATTCTTTGTATTTTTCAAGAATTTCTATAATAAGTTCTTCACCGTCACCTATCATAAATAAATCAATAAAATCTTCAATAGGAGAAGGATTAAAACAACAAGGACCGCCTGCCATAATTAAAGGATAATTCCCGTCTCTTCCGGTGCGTTTGATTGGAATTTTACTCAAACGAAGCATCTCAAGCATTGTCGGATATGCTAATTCATATTGTAGAGAAAAGCCTATAATATCAAACTCTTTTGCATTTTTTTGAGTTTCTAATCCTTTTAATTCCTCGTTGTTAGCGATTAATATTTCCCGATAATCAAAATCGGGCGCATAAATTCTGTCACCTAAAAAACGATTATCACGATTGACTATATCATATAATATTTTTTGTCCCAAATTACTTATTGCTATTTCATATTTATCAGGAAAAGCAAACGCCATCTTTACTTGAGCTTTATCAAAATCCTTGTTTGCGCTCAAATACTCACACCCTATATATTGATAAGGCTTTTTTACTTTATATAAGTCACATTGTTTATCAATCGGTAGTTCGTTTGTCATTTATGCCAAATCTTCAGGAACATATCTTTCTATATCAATAATTTTCCCGTAATCGGACGTTGTTCTGAATTCATTAAGGAAATCCAGCAGCGACTCGTATGGTACTTTGTATTTGTATAAAGCAGGCGCTATTCCGTTATTTTTTACAACGGTTACTATATAAAAACATCTTTTGGCATACTCAAGTAAAGAATCCTCCTTGAACAAATTTCCGTTTTCATCTTTATTGAGTTTTATATATTGAAATCCTTTAAAAACTCTTGTTTGCCCGCCATTATTCGGTTTATTTGACTTCTTAAGAAAATCAATTATTTTATCGTTCGTTTTATCCATTTCTTTATTAAATATTATATTTGCCTATTTTGGCAAATAATTTACATTTTTTTTAAAATTTAAATGCCAAATCGGGTTTTCTTGCGGCAAGAGTTTCATCTACTTTTTTCACCGGAGTTGTTTGCGGATGATTTAACACCTGCTGCGGGTTGGATTTAATTTCTTTTGCAATTTCAATCATGGTATCCGCAAAATCATCCAGCCTTTTTTTTGTTTCCGTCTCGGTTGGTTCTACCATTATTGCTTCATGTACTATCAGCGGAAAATATATCGTCGGAGGATGAATATTTGAATCCATTAACCTCTTTGCTATGGCAAGCGTATTTACTCCGTCTTCTTTTTGCTTCTCGCCTGACAATACAAACTCGTGCATGCATTTTTGATTATAAGGCAAATAATAATAATCTTTTAATCGAGTCATAATATAATTTGCATTTAAAACAGCATTTGAACTTACTTCTTTTAAAGAATTTCCTGTCATCAAAATATATGCATACGCTTTGATAAATACCGAAAAGTTACCGTAAAAGGCTTTCATTTTACCTATGGTATGTTTTAAATCATATTTCCTTATATACTTATTTCCGTCAAAATCAATATAAGGAACGGGTAGAAAGTCTTTTAATTCTTCTTTCACGCCGACGGGACCTGCACCCGGACCGCCTCCGCCGTGCGGAGTTGAAAATGTTTTATGAAGATTTATATGTACAATATCAAAACCCATTTTCGCGGGATTTGTATGCCCCATTATTGCATTCATATTTGCGCCGTCATAATACAGCAATCCGCCTGCTTTATGCACCAAATCAGCTATTTGTGATATATTCTCTTCAAACAATCCTAAAGTATTGGGGTTTGTTAACATTATCGCCGCAGTATCTTCATTAAGAACCGTTTTTAATTTTTCTATATCAACCATACCCTTGTTGTTTGATTTTATCTCAACAATATTAAACCCGCACATCGCTGCACTCGCTGGATTTGTGCCGTGCGCCGAATCGGGTATTATAACATTTTTCCTGTTTTCTCCTTTGGTTTTAAAATATTTTTTTACAATCATCATTCCGCATAGTTCGCCATGCGCACCTGCTGCGGGCTGCAAAGTTACAGCCTGCATTCCTGTTATCTCTTTTAATGCTTCCTGCAGGTTATACATCAATTTTAGCGAGCCTTGACAATCCTCATCATCCTGATACGGATGCAAATTCGTAAATCCTTCCAATGCAGCCAAATATTCATTTACTTTCGGATTATACTTCATTGTACACGAACCTAACGGGTAAAACCCTTTCTCTATACAAAAATTCTTATCAGATAATTCCTTATAGTGTCTCATCACCTCTAATTCGGTTATTTCAGGTAAAATGGTACTATCGCTCAAATTTAAATATTTACTGTCTATTTCGGTGAAACTTAATTTTTCATCGGTTAAACATACTCCGTTTGTTCCTTTTACGGTCTTTTCAAATATTAATTCAGTCATTATATCCCCGTTTTTCTATATTATTTTAGATTTTGCCGATTTTGCCCGCATTGTAATTTCCTGATAATTCGCATCTTTATATAAAGCTCTGCCTATACCTACTGCTTTTGCGCCGGCTTTTATATATAGAGGAATATCATCAATTTTGATACTTCCCGCAGCAATAACATTCAGAAAATTCATCGGTCTTAAGATATCTTCAATATACTCTGCCCCACCCATCGGATTGACGGGAGAAATTTTTATTAATTGAGTTCGCGCCTGCCAAGCCGAATATGCTTCGTTTGGAGTTGTCGCAGTCATTATTAAGGGTATTCTCCGGCTTTTACATAATCTTACCAAATTCATCTGGAATATTGGTGAAACAATTACATCAGCACCGGCATCAATTACTATTTGTGCCTGCCTCTGGGTTATTATTCCGCCTGCCATGATTAAAGGTCTATTTTCGCTTTTCGTTATCTTTTCCAGCTCTTTAACCTTCTCGGGCGTATCTATTACCACTTCCGCAATATTTATCCCGCCTTCGGTTAATGCATTTATTATATCTTTTGTCTCTTTCGGATTTTGATTTCTTAATACCGCAAAAAGTTTCTCTTTTGCTATTATTTCTATGGAATTCATTTATTACTTCTTTCTCAACTTTAAAAAATTCGACATAAACGCATTTTCTATTTTTTCACTCTTATCTATTGATAATAATTTCCCTAAATCTTCTTTGAATGCGGTTATATCATCATATTTCCTTAAAATTCCGTCTATGGCAATTGAAATATCACCGGTTTCTTCCGAAACAACTATACAAGCGGAATCGGATATTTCACTGGCGCCTATGGCTGCTCTGTGTCTTGTTCCGTATCTCCAACTGAGTTTGGGATCCTCTGTTAATGGTAAAAGCACTCCCGCTGCCAGTATCTTATCATTGTGTATTATCATGGCGCCGTCATGCAAAGGTGTATTCGGGAAAAATATCGTCAATATTAATTCCGTTGATATATTCGCATTAATTACCGTCCCTACTTCGTTATAAAAAGACCTGTCTTGTGTCTTTTGTACAACCATCAGTGCACCGCGCTTTACACGACTGCAATATTTTACCGCTTCCGTTATCTCCTTTATTACGTTCTTTTTCTGCTCTTTCTCACTGTTTTTGAAAGAAAAGAAATTCTTAGCCACAAATTTTGTCTGTCCCAAATGGACTAAAAGCCTTCTTAATTCAGGCTGGAACACTATCACCAACGAAAGAAGTATACCTGTTAATAAGTATTGGGCAACCTGCCCTAATATTTCAAATTGGAATTCTATTAATACCGCCGAGAATATCCAGGCAACTATTATAAATAATAATATCCCTCTAACCAGTTTCTCTGCTTGCGTATTTTTAATAAATTTCATATAAACATATATTAATATGACTATGACTATTAATACTTGTATTATATCTTTCCATGTAAATGTTATATGGTCAGTTACCAAGTTACTTTGACTGAAAATATTACTGTACAATTTTAATATATTTTCGAACATTTACCGCCTTATTTCGTAAATTATTCCTTAAATTTTAATCTTTCGGGAATTACATCCGACTCGCACAATTGTTCATAAGTCTGCCTATTTATTATAATATCAGATTTTCCATTATTTACAAGTACTGCGGCAGGTTTTAATACTCGGTTATAATTACTTGACATGGAATATCCGTATGCACCCGTATCATAGAAACAAATTATATCTCCCTCTTCAATCAGCGGCAAATTTATATCTTTAATCAATATATCTCCCGATTCACAGTGTTTTCCAGATATCGTTACGGTCTCTTTTTCGGTTTCGTCCGGTTTATTTGCAACCTCGACAGTGTATTTTGCCTGATATAAACTTGGTCTTATATTATCAGACATACCGCCATCTACGGCTTGGTATATCTTGCCGTTTGGAACCTGCTTTGAGCTGCCTGCCGTATATATCGTGACTCCTGCCGTTCCTATTATACTTCTTCCGGGTTCAATATATATTTGCGGAGAATTTATTCCGTATTTTTTTGAATTTATTTTTATTGACTCGGTTATTGTTTCTGCTGCTTCAAAGACGGAAATCGGTTCGTCTTCTTCCGTATATTTAATGCCTAAACCGCCGCCTAAATTTACTTTGTTCAAACTTATGTTATATTTATCCTGCAACCTTTTAATTTCTTTGAATAAAACCTCTATTTCATCATAATAAACCTGTTTTTCAAATATTTGAGAACCGATATGGGCATGTAAGCCGCATAATTTAAGATTTTTATATTCTTTTAAAATAAGTTCAACAGCTTCATCCGTTTGTGTCAAATCAAATCCGAATTTTGAATCCAAATGACCCGTTTGAATGTATTCATGCGTATGGCATTCAATTCCGGGTGTTACTCTTAATATTATTTCTGCTTTTTTATTGTGAATTTCGGCTATATCATTTATTAATCCCAATTCATAAAAATTATCCGCCGAAATAATTCCCACATTACATTCCAGAGCATAATTTATTTCTTCATAGGTCTTATTATTGCCGTTAAATAGTGTTTTTGTCATATCAAAACCCGATTGAAATGCCGTATATATTTCTCCGCCGCTGCATAAATCAAGTCCAAATCCTTCTTGCTCCATTATTTTGCATATTGCTTTTGTCATAAACGCTTTTGAAGCATACATCATTTGTATTTGAGGATATTCCTTAAACGCCGATTTATAACTTCCCGTTATCGCTCTTATAGTTGCTTCGTCATATATATAAAGGGGTGTCCCGTATTTATTTGCCAAATCGGTTAAATCGCACCCGCCTATTTCTATGTTGCCTCTGTCGTTTATTCTTGTTGTAACCGGTTTTATGTATTGATTTGCAGTTTTCATATTTTCTCCCTGTTTAAATTAATAAGGCGCCGCCGGAAACATATAAGGGTATTTGCTTTATACCGCACTTCGGTCTTAGAGCACCTTCCGTAAATCCGCAAGTTTTCGCGGACAATTCCTTCTTAATAATATCATAAAGATGCTTCACTTGATTATTCTTTAAAAAGTATTAATATAAAACTATGAAGAAATTTACGTATATTATAATTTTTATGATTTTTCTTAATATGCCTGTTTGGGCAGATGACGATTATGATTATTTATACGAAAATGCACAGCCGTTTACATCAAAATTGTATAACGATATTGATCCGTTTCAGGATGAAGATACAATCAAATACTCCTGGTCGCCTTATCCTCTTTTCAGAACAAGTACAGACCTGTTCTTTAAAGACTTTAAAATTGAACCGGGTTATTATCTCTTAACTCCGCGCTGCTTATCGGGTAAAGATTATATACTTTTTAAACAAAACGGAAAAGTAGCTTTTATCATTCCGGCCGTTAAAAAGGAAGATACACCTTTAAACTTCTATGATGCAAACGTGCCGAAAATGAAACTTACAAAATGGCAGAAATTCACACTGGATGTAAGAAAAAAATTCTATGATACGGCAAAAGATTCGGGAAAATCAACTCCTCCTAACTCTCTTGTAAATGTTGACGTACAAGTAAAATATATTGTTTTAACTCTTTATTACGGAGAATACAAGTATACGGCTTTATTTAAAAGAAGTCCTTATTAATTTTTCCTTTGATATTAAATATCCGCATTTACTGCAAGCAAGCATCTCACCTGTAGAATCAATCGGTAAAAAATTATGATTGCATGTTACAACATCTTCAAGCTCATAATTGTCAACCATATCCTGAACTTGCGTTTTATTGCGCTTTTCCGTTAAATTCTTGTATGTTTTTATAAGTTTCTCTATTATATACATTTCTTATAAGATTTTTTCCGATATCACAGCTAAACACAATAATATTATAAATGATATCTGAAGATTTTGCGCCAGAAAAAACTTTTGAAAAAAACTTCTCTGTTCAACGGCAAGCTGCTCCAGCTTTCTTTTGTTACCGGTAAAAATATTGTATCCTACTTCTTCTTCGGGATTTTTTATGTGTATGTGCATTACTTTTATTAAATATATTGATAACGGAACGGTAATTAATGTAATTAAATAATATCCGCTTATATTACCCGACAGAACATTAAAAATTATGTTAAAATATGCAAGAAATATTATTACGCTCAAAAGAATTAATGCATTTTTCTCATTCCCGCATAATCTGCACAATGTAATTTTTCTGTTTTCATTGTCGTATTTATAGTCCAGTAACATGTGATTGTGTAATATTCCTACACTTAACAGCCCTGAAGATACGGATAAAATTAAAATATCGTAAGAAAAATTTCCGCTCATCACAAGGTTTACACCTAAATATATAAGCGGAGCAAATATAACGGCAACTATTATTTCTCCAAATCCCAAACAGCCTAATATAGGATAAGATAAACATAAAATTCCGCCCGCAATTACAATATAAAGCAGCCGAATACCGTAAATTAAATAAAAATATATTCCGATTGCAATACCCGCAAAAAATAGTATCAAAGCAACAATAAAAGCTTCTTTCAAAGTTACGTCACCGTTAATAATGCAGATACACTTGTTTTTCTGAAAATTAAAACCGCTTTTCCTTCCCCTGTCTATTAAAATCTTTTCACGCAAATAATCAATAATATCATCAAACAAGTTTGTTGCGAGATGTACTGATAATATACCGAATAATGCCAGTAAACCGTGATATATATTCCCGCCGTTCATTAAGGAATATAAAAATGGCACGAGCCAAGATGTAAAAGATATCGGCAAAGAGTAACCTCTGCATAACAAGAAATAAACGGATAATTTTTTTAATATAAAACCCATAAAAGCTAAAAGCCCACCCAATATACTATAAGCATAACTCAAAAAAACACAAAAAATGTTAAATTTTGTTACAATTAGAAATAAGATTATAATTGAATGAAATCAATTGTTTATAAAACAATTACTAAACATGCGTTTAAAATTGAAAGAAAATGTGTACCAAATAAGAATTTTGTGTTATAATACTAAAACAAAGATTGATAAAGTGTTAAAAATACATTTTATAATTTTTAAAAGTTAATATTTATTAAAGATTAACCCCCAAAATGTCAATTTCAACAAAAAAAAATTTTTTATATATAAGTGATGGTAAGTAAGTAAATTTTTTGTCGGAGG
>CANRHJ010000066.1 GCA_947630355.1 Candidatus Gastranaerophilales bacterium
CTGTTTGCACACCTATATCATTTTTTAAACCTTCAGCTAATTTAGTGTTCTCATCATTAACATATCCATAGCTCTTTGTAAGTGAATCATACAAATTAGCTATTTTATTTTCATATTTTTCATCAAGTTCATATTTGACTTTCTGAGTTAATTCCTCCGTATACTTATAATTCCTTGTTATCTCTTCATATACGCCTGATACTTTCTCATCCACAGCATTATTTGTCTTTGTTATTTCTCCGTATACATGCTTCAATTTGTTATCAATATTTATGTATACAATTTCTTCCACACCGTCCAGTCTGCTTAATATACGGTCTTCAATTTTATGAATATCTATGTAATCATTAAAAACTTTCTGGTTAAAATCTTCAAATTTATTATTCATTACAAGTAAATATCCTTCGTAATGATATACTTTTCTCCAATATTTATCCTTTGTATCTATATCTAAATTTTTAAATAATTTTTTCATTAAGAAAAAATATTCTTTCTGATATGACTCTTTCAATAATGTATATCTGTGGAAAATATCGGTTATTATCCAGCCTTTTATCTGCTTTTGCATATCTTTTAAATATTTGACTTTTTTTACTTTTTCAAAGGTTAATGCTACCATCGGAATTCTGTCTAATATTTTCTTATTCGTCTGCTGCATTGTGGACATTTTTCTGTTTACACGGTAATAATAAAATACTTCCCATACCACCTGTATCCTTTCAGCAGGCAAATAAGTACCGTAAAAGAACGGTAAATCCTCATAGATAAAACCTTCCGGAAATTTCTCGCCTATTTTTTCCAGATATTCTCTTCTGTATAACTTATTCCATAACCCTACATTTATATCTAAAATTTTTTCTTTAGTTTCTTCGGCACTGAATACTTTATCTTTGAACTCTTTTAACACTTCCAATGAATAATAATCGGTGGCTGTATATTGCCCGGTTACATCGTCATATTGTTCGGTAAGACACATTGTTATATCTGTTTTATTTTCCTCAGCTTTATTATAAAGGGTTTCAAACATTTCCGGTTTTATAAAGTCGTCAGAATCCACAAACCCTATATATTCTCCTTGCGCTATCTCTATTCCGCGATTTCTTGCGTACCCTTGTCCTTGTCTTTCCTCTAATTCTATTAATTTTATTCTGTTATCTTTTTTTATATATTCTTTTACTATATTTATCGTTCCATCATGTGATGCATCATTTATCATTATTATTTCTATATCTTTTAATGTTTGGTTTACTACGCTTTCCAAACATTCTGTAATATAATGTTCAACATTATTAAACGGTATTATTATTGATACTTTTGGCATCTTTTTTCTTCCTATTCTTCAATCTTATTTATACTGTCTTTGCTTTTTATATGTTATGTCTTTTCATACTTTTGTTCTATCTCTTGTTTGATTTTTTCCGTTAATTCTTCCGTATACTTATAATTCTTTGATATCTCTTCATATACACCATGTATTTTGTCATTTGTTTCCATATCAATATTTATTTTTAAGTCATTATTACATTTATAAATACTTTTATATATTTTTGTAATTTCATCATAGATTTTTTGCAACTTATCATCGGTTTGAGCATTTATATCTATTTCCACATTTGCCCTGACTTCTTTGTCACACTCATAAATGCTCTTATAAATCTTTTTTATCTCATCATAGATTTTTTGCAGCTTTTCGTCGGTTTGAGCATTTATATCTATTTCCACATTTGCCTTGACTTCTTTGTCACAATCATAAATGCTATCATATATTTTTTTTATTTCCTCGTATACTTTATTTATCTCTTTTTCCTGTTTTTTTACATTTTCATTTATATATTCATATACTTTCGGAAATATGTTTTGTGATTTTTCCTCTATTGCTTTATTAATACCGTCATAAATTCTAGCAAACATTTTTTCTATTCGATGCAAATTATTATTAACATTGGCGATGTTATCATAACACTTGCTTATTGCATTATAATTTTCCTCTAAGTCACTATCCGTAGCATTTATTTCAAGATTTGTTTCACAGCCGCCTATATTATTCTTTAAATGTTTTCCGCTGCCTTCTAACTTGTATTCCAGCACTTTTTTTCTTCTCGGAGTAAATGTTAAATAATAATAATAACAATCATATACCGGATGTTCAAATGGGATTAACCACGGCTTAAATCTTCCTGACAAATGTAATATTTCACAACCCGCCGCTTCTTTATTGTCAATTTCTTCATACCCGAAATATTGATAATTCCATTTTCTGTCAAGTGTTAATATAGTATCTTCCAAAACACAATTAATAATATCCTGATCCTGCCATAATATCTCGGCCTTATTTTGTTTAGCGTATTTATAAAGTTTTTCTTTTACTTTGTTTTTCCGCCAATAATCCAGATTTATAAGCATTACGCCGGCATTACGGTATTGCTTTAGGTGTAAACGTCCCGCTTCTTTTGAACTGTCGGAATCAAGTATCATGCCTGCCGATTTGTCTGCCAAATCAATTTCAAACAGTTCTTTTAATGAGCCTCTTACTATTATGTCACAGTCCAAATATAATACTTTTCCGATATTCGGAAGAACTTCAGGCAGCTCAAATCTGTAATATGTTGGTATTGTTACGTGGTAATCTTTATATTTTTCATCTGTTCCGCGTAATAACGGACAATCGCTAAAGAGTTTATTGTCCATTTGAATATATCGTATATTAAAATTTTTAATATTTTTTAATAATTCTATATCATATTTATCTTTGTCCGTTAACCCGCCATCAAGTATATAAAAATTATGATTATCATTTTCATCGGAATTTTTTAATATTGATACAAGAGAAACACATAACTGTTCCGTATATTGTGAGTCTAAACTATAACAGATATTGTATTCTCTCATAAAATTACCCTAATCTATACTAATCCGGTGTCGCACTTTGCCGCCGACTGTCTTGAAATTTCTTTTCGCTCGGGATAGCCGCTCGCTTACCGGACTTGTGTCCGTACGAAATTCCGCTCATCGCCGCTGTACACACCTTTTCAAGCTGCCACTCAAAAATTTCGCTCAGTTACACATACAGGCTCAATCATCCTCACTCCGTTGCGGTGTTTCGCTTTGTAACGTTCCTTATCGCAAAATTTTCTCGGACATACTAATCATACTATATTTACATAAAAAAAACATATATGTAATAATAATTAAAGTATTTTAAAAAAATGACGATAATTCTCATGTATATCAGGTAAAAAAATATGGAAATTACGGAAGATACAGAATTGAAAAAAGTAGGACTGGAATTAATGTTCCTTACTCCCGAAAAATGCCAAAGGCCGGAAGGCATTTCCGCCGTTGAATTGGCAAAATCTCTTGATATGCCGCTTGATATCGTTAAGAAAAAATTAAAAATCCTTTTTGATAAAGAAATTATAAGAGTTTACGGTATTAATCCGAAACTTTGGAAATTTGATGAATTTAAATTCCAAAAAATGGATGAAAATGATGAAGTATTTAAACTCTTATGCAACTTTGATGATGTGGATTTTGACAGATACTTTTCATACAACTAAAAGCCCTGTACAAACACGATTTTGTTACCTGTGATGCTCCACAGGTGGGTAAGTGCCTTAACAAATCCGTTTCCTGCTGCAAGGCAGGTCTACTGCATTGTTATAAGAGTCTGCTTTCCCGTTTTTTAAAAATGTAGGAACAAAATAAATGCCTGCACAGAGCTTCTATATTATATCATTTTATTATTTTTTTTCCACCAGCCTGTTGATTATTTTCTTACCCTCTTGTATATAATTGTCATTATTATCTGCCGTAAGAGAATATGTTATCTTTTTATCAGGCTCTATACCTTTATTATCAATATCATCACCGTTTGGTAATATATATTTCAGTGCCGTAACCATTATACCCGTTTTATTTGACATAGGGATTATCTGCTGTATTGAATTCTTACCGTACGTGACTTCTCCTATTAATACCGCATCCGCATTTTCTTTCAGCGTACCTGCCAGTATCTCTGCCGCACTTGCCGTCCTGTTGTTTATTAATATTACTATCGGCTTATCTTTAAATACTTTATTCCCTTGTGCATATACATCATACTTTGTTACACCGCGAGATTCTATATCTATTATCTTTTTCCCGTTAAACATTAAATCAGACATCTCTATGGCATTCGCGAGTATACCGCCGTAGTTATTTCTTAAATCTATTATTATTCCTTTCGTTCCGTTCGTTTCTTCTATTACAGTCTTAAAATCCCGAACCGCTTTTTCTCCCATAACATTTGATAACTTTATTATTCCTATATTATCTTCACTTATCTCATATTTCATTGTATCTATAGGAATATCTTTACTCTCAATTTCTTTTTCTATTACCTCTTCCCCTCTTTTTATTTTAAGTTTTACCTTTACATTTTTCTCAGGTTCCATATATGCGTGTACTTCTTCATTATTCATTTCGTTTACTTTCTTGTCATTTATACTGACAATGTAATCACCCGGCATTATATGTCCTTCTTGGGCGGGAGAATTCTTCAATATCTTATTTACTACAACACCTTCATCCGTTTTATTATATGTTAAACCTATTCCCGTTATCTTGGAATTTAGTATTATCTTTTCTTTGGCAAAATTATTCGTTTTTAAAAATTTTGTATACGGATCATTCAAACTGTAAAGCATTGTATTTATCGCCACATCCGCATCTTCCATTGTTTTTATTTGACCTTTGTACCTGTTTCTCCATCTCTGCCATTTTTGCTTATTCATCGTTTTATCGGCATATTCATTTCTCGCTATTCTCCACGCATTTATATACACCCGGCTTGGCGCTATCTGCTGTAAATGATGTATTTTTTCCACTTTATTATTCAACTTTGACATATTTATATATTCATACGGCCTTATTATTATATCCGTCACATATAATATCAGGATTATTATAATCACATATAACAGTATGTTCTTTATTTTTATGTCTTTTCCCATATTTTACAGTTTAATATTTTTTTAACCCAATTACAATCAAGTTTATACTTTGTTATATTTATTTTAATCTGTTATAATCTGTTTATGAAAAATTTATTTAAAGATTTATTTTATATATTATTCGTGGTTTTGGTTTTGTTCTTTATATCGGATCAACCGTCTTTCTCACGAACACTTAAATTTGCTCAAATTTCCGATATACACTTCTCTACAGTAAGAGATGATAACGGATATAAGCTGCTCTCTAAAACAAAACCCCTGCTGCAAGATGCAGTATGCCAAATTAACAACGAAAGAAATCTGAATTTTGTTGTTATTACCGGCGACGGCATCGACAGACCAAATAAAGACTCTTTCCTTGCTTTGACCGATGTACTAAATGAACTGAAATATCCTTGGTATTACGTTTTAGGTAATCACGATACCACTACCGACGGATTTTTAACTAAGAAAAATATACTTAATCTTCTGAAAGAACAAAATCCCAATTATACTTTTAATTCAACTTATTATACATTTAAGCCCAAAGCCGGTTTCAGACTTATTTTCCTTGACGGCGCAAAAAATAAAGGCATCTCATCTAACGGTATATTACCCGAAGAAGAACTTTGCTGGCTTGATGATATTTTAAAAAAATCTAAAAATGATGTCGTATTAATTTTTATTCATTTTCCGCTTCTTACGCCGTTTGACTCTAAAAATCACGAAATCCTTAATGCTGACGATTTTAAATCAGTATTAAAAAAATATAATATGCCGATTGCAATTTTCTCCGGCCACTATCATATGACAAAAATAACAAAACGCGGCAATATTCTTCATGTTTCAACCCCTTCCTTAGCCGGATATCCCAATGCTTTCAGAATTATTGAGGTTAAAAATAAACACGATAAAGTTATATTTAATTTTAAATTTATGGAAACCAATTTAAAAGATTTTCAGGCAAAAACAAAAATTTTAACACTCGGAGGCGCCAGATATTACGGCAAACCCCAAGACAGAAATACTACCGTTGTATTGATTAAAAAATAAATTCAGAGAAAGTGAGATTTTATGAAAAAGATATTCTTAAGTATTTTGACAATAGCCGTTTTAACATTTTTCGGATTATCATGTTCACCTTCAACACTTAATTTCGCACAGCTAAGCGATGTTCATATACCCGGCACCGTTGACGAAAATAATAATCCGACACATCAAGAGTTATTGTTAAAAGATGCGATTTCTCAGATAAATCAAATTAAAAACTTAGATTTTACCGTTATTACAGGTGACAGTGTCGACAGCCCCAATGCTGAATTGTTTACTCACATCTGTAATATTTATAACTCACTTAATATGAAATGGTATTATACACTGGGTAATCACGACGGAGTAACTTGGGGATTTCTTCCGAAAACAGAATTACTTAACATATTGAAGCAGCAAAATAAAGATTATAAATTTGATTCAGTAGATTATACGGTTAAACCTAAAAGAGGATTCAGACTTATATTCCTTGACGGGACACAGGATGAGTCGGGTGTTAATGATGCAAACGGTCACCTTAGCGATGAACAGCTTAATTTCATTGATAATACGCTTGCTAAATCAAAAAATGATACTGTCATAATCTTTATGCACACTCCTCTATATCCTCCGCTTGACCTGCCTGATCATTACATTGATAACGCTGATGCGCTTTATAACGTGTTAAATAAGTATAAAATGCCTATAGCTATTTTCGCAGGACACTATCACGCTACAAAAATCGACAGGGAAAATAACATCCTTCACGTTGCATCTCCTTCACTCAGATACGGACAAAGTTTCAGAATTGTTAATGTTAAAAATGAAAAAAATAAAGTCACTTTTAACTTGACTTATAAACAAACTAATATTAACGGTAATGAAACGGATAATGAAAGAAACAGAATGCCGGGAGAAGAATCTGACAGAAACACAACTATTATTATAGATAAATAAATTTTAGGAAGAATATTATGAAAAAAGATGGTATTAAAGTAAAATTTTGGGGTGTAAGAGGCTCTTACCCTTCCGTTAACAAAGATTTCCTCAAATATGGCGGGAATACATCTTGTGTCGAGGTTAACGCAGGTAATAATAAAATTATCCTTGATGCCGGCACGGGTATTATTCCTCTCGGTAATACAATATATCAGGAATACATTTCTTCGGCGGATAACATTTTTGACAGAAGTCCGATTAAATTAACCTTACTGCTTAGCCATATCCACCAAGACCATATTCAAGGCCTTAATTTCTTTAAGCCGATTAATGTACCTTCTTGTAAATTATCTATCTTAGGTTACAGCGGTATTGATAAATCACTTGACAAAAATCTCTCTGAATTAATCTTCGGAAAATCTTTCCCCATTAACCTTATTGACATTAATGCGGATATTTCTATTCATGACGTATCTGAAACTGATGTTATATGTGTTAACTCAAATTCCGATAAACCTGTTATTAAAAAAATTACAGAGTTTCAGGACTTTCATACAAAGAAAGATGAAGTTATAATTACAACTTTGAAACTTAATTCCCATCCGAATTATGGTGTAATGTGCTATAAAATAACATACAAAAACAAATCCGTTGTATATGCTACGGATAATGAATGCTACGCCGGCGGTTCCAAAAAACTTGAATTATTCGCAAAAGACACCGATTTGCTTATTCACGACAGCCAATATACACAAGAAGATTATTTATCAGCAATAAGCCCGAAACAAGGGTTCGGACACTCCACTTTCGATATGGCATTTAATACTGCCTCCGGTGCTAATGCGAAAAAATTGGCTTTCTTCCATTTTGACCCCACTTTTAATGATGAATCGCTTAGCGATATTGAAAACTGTTTTAGTAATAAAAAAATTGACTGTTTTCTTGCAAAAGAAGGACTTGAAATTTGTTTATAAAAATATCTAATCAAATGCCGCACTTTAATGCCGACTCATCGTCGCCGTACAAGTGCTCACCTTTTAAAGCTGCCACTCAAAAATCTCGCTCACGTTCCTTATCACGAAATTTTCTCGGACTATTTTTGATTATTTTTGTTTTATTTTCTTTAAACATAATTTCTTATGCCGATGAAACTATTCAGGCAGAAAATAATGCCTACAGACATAATAATAAAGGTCTTTTGTATCTTGAAGATAAATACTACTTCGGGGCAATTAAAGAATTTCAGATTGCTATTGATTTAAACCCTAATTCACAGGCAAGTTCCGTTTTTTATTACAATCTCGGCAAAACCTATGAAACAATCGGGTATTATTCCGCTGCAACGCCATATTTTGAAAAAGCGGTTTCTCTTAACCCTCTGTATTTTGACTACTATCTAAAACTTGCAGAAAATTATAAATCATCAGGAATTGCGGAAACTAAACTGCTTAAATATCAATCAGATTTCTCCTCCCCTTTTAACCGCATTCTCTTAGGTCTTTTATATATTCAAACAGGAGAAACTTCTACGGGTATTACCGTGCTTGATGACTTCTGCGGTGAAGAAGAAAATTTGATTATTACTAAGGGTATTAAAGATTATATTGAAAAAATTTCATCCGATTCGGAGTAAATCTTACAGCCTGCCTTTATGACAATCACTTCCGCCTGTTTTTATTAATGTATACTTATCAGCAATCTTCTTTACCGTCTCACGGGAATGAAATTTTACTATCCTTCTTAAACCTCTATAAGGATAATAAACTTCTATTCCTTCCAGCCCGAAACATATTAAATCTCTGACAAAATTGTCTAAATTTTTAGTCCAATAACAACAAGGATGTGCCAATACTGCAATCCCACCCGCTTCCTTTATCTTTTTTATTACTTCTTCGGGATTTCTTAATTTAAATAATCTGTATAAGTTGAATGTACGACCGGGCATGCCTTCCGAATATAAACTCCTGATTTCAAGATTATCTATATCTATACCATATCCTAAAATATGTATTATATTCCCCTTAAAATAACAATCAAACTCCACTCCGGGTATTAATATCTCTTCCGTTAATATATTTGTTTTTAAATAAGCATCAATCGTATTATGGTCTGTTATTGATATATATTTTAAATCCTTTTTTCTTGCCTCCTCCATAACCTTCTTCGGACTCATCTTTCCGTCAGATTCATTCGTATGAACATGCAAGTCAACTGTTGACTTATAATCTTCTTCGCTTATCGTATTTAATATGTTTTTTATTTCTGTTTTTTTCATTTATACTTAACTCAAACTTAATAATATGCTAATATAAAATACAAAAAAGGGGAAGTATGCCAAAGAAAAAATCCAATAAATTTACGGGTGTTTTTAAAATATTCTTTTCTTCAATAAAATCTTATTTCTTATACCTGGATCAATGCGTAAAATACCTTGCTTTCCCCATCTTCGGTCAAATCGTTTCCGTTATCCTTATCTTTACTTTGACCTATTTCTATAATATAAACTCTGATTTCATTAAAAACTTAAACCCGTTTTTTCAAAATGATACTAACAGATTAATAGCCCTTTTCATCATACTGGTACCGCTGTTCATAATTTTAATTAAAGCAATATTTGACTATATTATAGCTTTTACTTCTTTAAACCTTTTATTCTATACCGTTTTCGGTAAAACAAAAGTTAAAAATATTGATTTCGGTTCAAATGATAACGTAATTAAACGTAAACTGTTCAGTTATATTATTTTAATGCTCATATTCTCATTAATTTGTCTGTTATGCATAGTTTTACTGCCTTTAATTTTTATTTTACCGGTTATATTAATATTTTTAAGTTTGAGTTTTCAGGTATTTACTTTTGAAAGTGATATTTCACCCGTTAATATACTAAAAAGAAGCTGCGAATTGGTTAAA
>CANRHJ010000067.1 GCA_947630355.1 Candidatus Gastranaerophilales bacterium
TGATGCGGACATACTGGTTAATTGCTGCTGTAAGCTTAATGTCTGAGTCGCTAAGTTATACTGTTCATTTGATCTTTGAGTTTGTTGTAATTGGAGACAGTTTAATTGACCGTCTAAAACCAATTTCCTTTGAGCAAATAAAGCGTAACCCATTTTTTTATCCTCTATTTTAGTTCTCTTAATTATATTAAAAATTTATTTCTTAAATTCATGCTATTTTTAAATCAAATATTAAGATTTTGTTACAAAAGAGTATATACTTATTATATATACAATAAATATCTTGTTTATAATTGATATTTAAAAAATAAGTAAAAACCATCTATTTTACTGCTTTTATTGTATTTGGGAAAGGTTTTTTTTCAAAGAATAATCTATATCTGAAAAAGATGCATCAATTGCGGAATTTTTTGCTACACATATAACAGATATATATTTATTTATGTTAGGGAAGGAATTATTTTTTAATATCAAGCGAAAAGACTCGCGCATCAAACGTTTTATCCGATTTCTTACAACAGCCCTTTTATGAATTTTTTTACTGACAACAAAAGCGGCTTTTGTTATAACATCATCGGATGTTTTTTCTTTACCGATATATACACATATTCTATCATCTGCAACAATATGATTATTTTTGTATGTTGCAATAAAAGCGGAATATTTTTTCAACCTGTACTTTTTTTGTAACATGAATTACCTTAAAAAAGGACTGCAAAACAGTCCTTAAATTATACAAATATGTAAAAGCAAAAACTAAGCTCTTTCTTTTGCAGTAATAGCTAATTGATGACGGCCTTTTGCTCTTCTTCTGTTTAATACTTCTCTGCCGCCGGATGTTGCCATACGTGCTCTGAAACCGCTGACATTTTGTCTTTTTCTTTTTGTCCCTTCCAGTGTACGTCTCATTGTTTTTCTCCTTGAATATATTATTTTTGTTATATCATAATAAATAAGACATGATTTAAAGTCAATCACTAATAAAAAAAGGTTAAATATTATGAATAAAATAGGTTTTATAGGCGGAGGGAAAATGGCCGATGCCATTGTTAAAGGATTAATCAATTCCGGCAATTTCAATGCGGCAAATATTTGGCTTTCCGCGCCTCACTCGGAAACCTTAAATAAATTTAAGGTAAAATATAATATCAATACCGTTTTAAGTAATATTAATACGGTTAAAAATTCCGAGATTATTTTGCTTGCAGTAAAACCTTTTGTTCTGAATGATGTCCTTGACGAGATAAAGCCTTATATTAATAAAAATCATTTGATAATATCCATAGCTGCGGGGATATCAATTAATACCATTGAAGCCAAAATTGGTAAAGTACCCGTTATAAGGGTTATGCCGAATACTCCCGCTCTTGTAAATGAAGGAATAAGTGCTGTTTGCTGCGGCAATTATGCGGATATTAACCATCAGGATATTGTTTCCGAAATTTTTAGTTCTGTCGGACAGGTTGTAATTACTGAAGAAAAATATATTGATATTATTACCGCCATATCAGGCAGCGGCCCGGCTTTCTATTATTATTTTATTAATGAAATTGCCAAATCGGGCGAAAAATTGGGATTAGATTATAATACTTGCTTAAAGCTTTCCGCTCAAACGGCTTTAGGTTCCGCTAAAATGATTTTACAATCAGGTATCAATCCCGAACAATTAATTACTAATGTAACCACTCCCGGCGGCTGCACCGCTGAAGGAAATAAAGTATTAACGGATAATAATATCTCGGATATTCTGTTTAATACAATAAAAAGTACGGCACAAAAAGCATTTGAATTGGGGAACAGATAATTATGAACAAAAAAGTATTAATTGATGTTTGGAACAAAGATAAACTTATCGAGTTTGCTCAAGAACTCACAGATAATTATAATTTTGAAATTTTTGCGGAAGAATCGGCATATAATTTACTCAAAGAAAACGACATTAAGTCTGAAAAGATTAGCTATACCGATTTAAACGGAATTATTACCGAAGATAAAATAAGTAATTTTGATATGGTCGTCATCAATATTTATCCTATAGAAGAGGCAATAAACAAAGACTTCGATGAAACACAATTAACTGATAAGATTAACATATCAGCTCATTGTATATTAAGGGCCGCAGCTAAAAATAATAAACACACACTAGCCGTTTCTTCAATCAATCAATATAAACAAGTCCTGGATGAACTAAAAGAACGAAGCGGTGAAATATCATTGAAATTAAAGCGTGAATTTGCCTTAAAAGCTTTCGAAAAGACTCTTAATATTGACAGTAAAATTCTTCACGGATTATCCGGCAGATTTGAAGAAGATACAAATAATTATTATTCATTGAATATAAGGAAAACAAAAAATTTAAAATACGGAGAAAATCCGCACCAGACGGCAGGTTTATATTTCACGGGAAATACCATTGATTATGAAGTTTTAAGCGGCGATTTACTGTCATACAATAACATAATAGATTCATCCGTTTGTACGGAAATTTTAAGTGAGTTTTATGATGTATGCGCCTGCATAATAACAAAACATAATTCCCCCTGTTGTGCAGCTTTGGGGAAAAATATAGAAGAAGCTTGGTTAAAGGCTGTTGACTGTGATCCGTTAAGTGCTTTTAACGGTATTGCCGGTTTTACTCAAGTAGTTAACGAAAATTTAGCAAAACAATTATCTTCTGTTTTCCTTGATATAATTATCGCTCCGGATTTCACTCCAAAGGCATTAAATATACTGAGAGAAAATAAAAAACTTATTGTAATAAAATTAAATACATCTTTGGAGGAATATAAAAATTATATTAATGAAGAAATAAAGGTAACACCATTTGGAACAATAATACAGACATCAGATAAATGCGAATTAGACAAGGATAAATTTAAAGTTGTTACAAAAAACAAGCCTACTGCCGAAATGGTTGAGGATATGATTTTTGCGTGGAAAATTGTAAAACATGCGAAATCAAATGCAATAATTATAGCAAAAGATTTTAAAGCTTTAGGAATAGGACAGGGACAAACGAGTATGCAAGATGCATTTGAACTGGCGTTAAATAAAGCTTGCGACGGTTCAAAAGATGCAGTTGCCGCATCCGACGGCCCTATACAGTCAATCGACAACATACTGGCTGCCGCTCAAGGCAGAATTTCCGCAATTATACAAACAGGCGGCGCTTTAAAAGATGAAAATATTTTTAAGACCGCCGATAAATATAATATTTCCATGATTACTACAGGAATAAGACATTTTAAGCACTGATATGAGCCTATTAACCAATAAAAAAATTATTTATACCTTATCTTTAGGACATTTTATTACAGATGCATATTCGGGTTTCTTAAACCCCATTATGCCGTTTATTGCTGCAAAAATAGGAATTACAATGGCTGCTGCCGCAGTTTTAATATCATTATCAAATATTACATCTTCTTTATCACAGCCTTTTTTTGGATATTTTGCCGATAAATGCAAAAAAAGATTTTTTATTTTCTGGGGTATAATAATGGCAAGTATTTTCTTATCATTACTCGGAATTGCCGATAATATTTATTCACTTATAATCTTTATGGTATTCGGGCATATGGGGGTGGCTTTTTTTCATCCTCAGGCAACAAGTATGGTATCAAATTATGCGGAAGAGAATAAGAGCAGTAAAGACATCAGTATATTTATAGCAGCGGGGACTTTTGGTTTTGCACTCGGGCCTGCGGTTTCATCTTCCGTCACACAGTTTTTCGGACTTGAAAAACTGCCTTATGTCTGTTTTATCGGATTTATTACCGCTTTTTTAATATTAAAGAATACTGAACATATTAAAAAAACAGAGTTTAAAAAGACAAAAATCTCATTAATTCACACATTACATAAAATTTTTGGAAACAAGCCCGTTTCAGTACTGGTTTTTGCTTCCATTGTTAAATCGTTTGTAGTATCTTCATTTTCCATAATTCTTCCGTTTTATTGGAAATCAATAAATTATCCCGTATCAACAATCGGAGTAATACTGCTGGCATTTATGCTTGCAGGAGCTTTGGGGGTAATAATAAGTCCTTATATTGAAAAAGCCGTCGGCATAAAAAATGTATTTTATATTTCGTTAATTTCGGTAACACCACTGGGAATAATTTTCTGTTCATCGGGAGGAAGAGGAATTATCGGCTTAGCGGCATTTATTTTAACGGGATTTGTAAGTTTTCTGGCAGTACCGGTAAACATGTCACTGGCACAAAAACTAATGCCTGATTTTAAAAGTACAATATCCGGGTTCATTGGCGGATTCAGCTGGGGAGTTATAGGACTTATACTGCCGATTATAAGTTTAGCCGCTCAATCCGTTGGAATTATGAAAATACTCGTTATTTTAACATTTATTCCGCTTATATTTTCTTATTTTATAAAATATTTACCTGAAAAATAAAAAGGGAAGATATTAAATCTTCCCTTTTTTATTATTATATAAGACCCGGTTTTTCTTCATCATCAATCACTTCGTCAGAGGGAGCATCACATCCGGTTCCCGAAGATTGTGAAGGAGGAGTATCAGGTTCATCTGATACCGGAGGTTCTGAGGGAACATCAGTCGGTTGAACGGGGTTTACATCCGAACCCGGATCTGTAGTCACATCGGGATTTGTTAACCCGGGAGCATCTTTTCCGTCTTTACCGGGATCACCTTTGTCGCCTTTTTCACCCGGATCACCTTTGTC
This sequence comes from Candidatus Gastranaerophilales bacterium, assembly GCA_947630355.1. Classification (GTDB taxonomy): domain Bacteria; phylum Cyanobacteriota; class Vampirovibrionia; order Gastranaerophilales; family Gastranaerophilaceae; genus Avigastranaerophilus. The sequence goes on from CANRHJ010000067.1 coordinate 4,704, forward strand.
GCCTTTTTCACCGGTAACTCTGCCGACATTCATTTTTGTTCCGTCGGTAAATTCAAGTACTAAGTCTCCGTTAGAGTCAACATAGGCGTTGGATATTCCGCGACCGTCTTCACCTTTATCGCCTTTATCACCTTTATCACCTTTGTCGCCTTTTTCACCTTCGGCACTTATACCTGTATCTTGACCGTCGATGTACCAATTGCCGTTAGGTCCGACCACAGGTGTTGATCCGTCTTTACCGTCTGTTCCGGATGCTTTAATGCCGGTATCTTGACCGTCGATGTGCCAATTGCCGTTAGGTCCGACTACAGGTGTTGATCCGGGATCGCCTTTTTCACCTTGAACACCTTGTTCACCTTTTTCACCTTGAATACCTTGGTCACCTTTGTCACCTTTTTCGCCTTTTTCACCTGTGGCACTTATACCGGTATCTTGACCGTTAATGTGCCAATTTGCGTTAGGTCCGACTTGAGGTGTTGCTCCGTCTTTACCGTCTGTTCCGGATGCTTTAATGCCGGTATCTTGACCGTCGATCTGCCAATTGCCGTTAGGTCCGACTACAGGTGTTGATCCGGGATCACCCTTATCACCTTTATCGCCTTTGTCGCCCTTATTGTCCGTTGACGACAAACTTGGCTGCGTAGGGGTTGTCGGCTGCGTAGGAGTTGTCGGCTGCGTAGGAGTTGTAGGCTTTGTAGGAGTTGTAGGCTTCGTAGGAGTCGTTGTTGTAGTTTTTGTATATTCAAAGTCAGGAAGGATTATCTTATCGCCGGTGTATAAAATGGCATTATCTCTTCCTTTACCGCCGTGCTCTTTACGCCATCCGCCGTCTTCTGTTCCGTATATCTTCGGATTGGCATCCATTACAGCTTTTTCTAATGCATCGTATTCTTTACTATACATCTTTATGCCCATAGCATCTAAATCATAACTGTTTTTAATAATTCTTGTTAAGCAATCATTGTCTTTATCCGTATTCCCTTTTTTCCATTTTTCTACGTTTACATATTTATTTCCTTTTGAATCGGTTTTTATTCTTGAATCATCACTTAACACAGATTTTACAACTTTAACGTTGGTATTATTATCTGCAGTGCTTATAGTGCCTGACGTATTTTTGTCATCCATATTTTCAACGGAATCCATATTTTCAACGGCATCCAAAAATGCGTTTAAATCATGTTCGTTAATTTTATATCCGTCTTTGTCATATTTATCTTTAGCATTTCCTAAAGATGCAAGCAATTCTATTTCGGATTGGGATACCTTGCCGTCATCACCGGCTATCGTATCATATATTATTCCCAATTGCTCTTCAGTTAAAGCTTTTTCACTTCCGCCCGAAGATTTTAACTGTTTTATGAAGCCGTCTTTTGTCAGTAAGTCTTCATTAAATTCATCTTTTCCGTCTACATAATCAAATAAATTGGTATCCTCGACGTTTTTTACGTTACCGCTTGAATTTCTCGCACTCGAAAGTTTGGAAAAATCTACATCTTTTCCGTTTAATAATTTATCAATCGGATTGTTTGCCATGATTACACTCCTGTTTTTTTTACTAACAATATTGGCTATCGGCAAGATTTAAAAAAACTTTAGTTTTTTTTTGAAAAAATTAAGAAATGTAAATTTTATTTATTTTAACTTAAGGCTGCCTTCTCTTATTATTTTATATTTTGTATTTTCAAAAATAATTATGGTGGATTCTAAACCAAAGCATTTATAACCGTAATCTTCAAAAATAAAATCGACAAGGTCACCGATTGAAGCTTTAGCTTCTTCGTATGATTTGGCTGACGGCTGATTTGATATGTTTGCGCTTGTGGTTGCCAGCACCCCGCCTTTTATAACAGAACATAATTTCATAAAAAATTTATTATTCGGAACTCTTATTCCCACCGTATTTTTCCCCGATGTTATATAATCGGGTGTTTTTTCCGATTTTTCGGCAATAACGGTCAGAGCACCCGGAAAATATTTCTGCGTAAATTCTTCTATTTCCGGAGTTACTGATTTTATATAAGGGAATAAATTTTCTTTTTTGTCTGACATTAATATTAAAGGTTTTGATTTATCTCTGCCTTTAATTTCGTATATTTTATCAACACCTTTTTCGCACTCAGGCAGACAGCCTATTCCCCATACAGTATCCGTAACGAAAGCAATTACTCCGCCTTCATCTAATTTTTTGTTTAATTTATCAACGAACAAATTTTCGTCTAAAATAGTCTTTAACTCGTTCAAGTAATTCACCCACATATTCTATTTTTAATATTAACGAAATATTTATATATAATATTATAAATATAATCAATATTATAAAAGTTTTAAATGCAAGTACGCAGGGAATTGAGGTATTTATATTCCATAGATTATATATTATTTTGCTTGCAGCAAAAGATAAGAAGGCAGCGGATATCATTTTTATTAAATTAATACAATATACCTTGCAGCCCAAGTTAATTTTCTTTAAAATAATTATCCCCAACAAAACGGCATTAAACAGGGTTACCAATGAAGTGGAGAGGGTAATTGCCGCAATACCCAGTTTATTGATAAATATACCGTTTAAAATGAATTTTATTACTATTGAAGAAGTTGCAACCAAAAACGGGGTTTTTGAGTCATTAAACGAATAAAATATTCTGGTAACGGAATCTCTGAAAACATAAGGGATTATGGCAAAAGACAAAAATATTAACGCCTGAGATACCATATATGTAGCGTGTGAATCAAATTCACCGCGCTGGAATATCAATTGAACCGCATCTGAAGCAAGCAATATTATACAAAACATTACCGGTATCGCAACAAAATTTAATAACCCCGTCCCTTTATGAAAATAATATCTTATTTCATCATATTTTTTTTCACCTGCTAATTTTGAAAAAATAGGGAATAACGGAACCAGAAATGCCGTTGCAAGAATACCGACGGGAAATTGAAATACTCTGTTTGCATAACCCACCGCAGTCCAAGCACCTGCTTGCAATTGTGATGCAAAAAACATATCTACGTATATATAAATTTGGCCAATGGTAGAACTTAATGCGGCAGGAAATACTAATTCTATTATGTTTTTAAATTCGGGATTATTCTTTATGCATAAATTCGGTTTCAATTTAAATCCCAATTTTTTTATTGCGGGAAGCTGCATTAAAAACTGCAGCAGCGCACCTATTGCCGTTGCTCCGGCAAGAACCGTACCTGTTTTATCATCGCCGCATAACAGCATCGCAATTATTATTGCTAAACTCACCAATGAAGGTGAAATATTAGGAAGTAAGAACCATCTGTATGTTATCAGTATTCCGTAATAAATTCCGATTATTCCTCCGATAACGATTACCGGTGTCATTATTTTCAAATGTCTGCTTGCCAAACTCACTAATTCCTGATTATTTCCGTGAATAATAAAGCTCATAATTTCATCTGAAAATACAAAAATAATTCCTGCCAGCAATAAAAAGAAAATAAATGAAGAAGTTAAAAAAGTATTAAACAGCTTATTAACTTTTTCAGAAGGACATTTATCTTCAGTGTTTATCAACTTGGCAAAAACACTGACAGTAGCGCTATGGAACGGACCGCCCACACCTCCCATAAGGATTAAAGCCAATGACGGTATTTGATATGCATAGAAATAAGCATCCGAAACCAATCCCGCTCCGTAATAGTTTGCTATACATATATCACGTATAAATCCAACCAGTTTTGATATAATAGTAACAAAGGCAATCAACCAAGCCGCTTTTAATAAAGAGGAATCCTTACTCATTTTTTGCCTCTTTTATCATTACATAAGTTTCCGCATATCCGCCCGATTTATTTAATTTTATCTCCATTGATATTTCATTATCGCCTTTATGCAAATATTTTGATATCTTTACAGGTTTTGTTTTATTGTCAATATTAATCTCCAATTCCTTATTATTGATAAATAACTTTAAAACTCCTTCATTACCGTTATTTTTAATAACGAAATCAGCTGTTTCGGCACCGGAGAAATATAAAACATCGTTGTATTTTTTACCCTCGTACACCTTCATCGGTATTGTGGCAATTTTAATCCCCTTATAATAATGCTGCAAAATTTCATCATAAGTATACCCGAGAGAAGCCATTTTCCCAGCTCCCCACTGACTCATACCAACTCCATGCCCAAATCCTCCGCCCGAAAACTTATAAATCGGATTTTTCGAATCTATATGACTTATGACAAAATTAGCGCTCGGAAGAGATATTCCGTTTTTCGGGAAACTCCGCCTTATAACCAATTCTTTTTGAACCGTAAAAGTATTCTTATCAGTTTTTATTTCCAAAGCGATAATTTTCCCCGACTCGCCGCGTTGAATAACTTTAATATCTTCCAAATTACCGAAATCCTGTTCATTTACCAACGCCGGGCTGACAAATCCTGTTTTAGATTGCGCAATAAGAGTTTTTCTGAGAATTTGTTCCAATTCATCTTTAGTCCATTCCTTTGACCATCTGTAATATGGTGATAAATCATCAAAGGAAACGGGTTTGGAATTATAGAAATCTTCCGCAGCCTTTTCCGTATTTAACTTGTCGAAATCCTTATTATCGGGAACTGCAGTTAAATAATGGATATATTTTGAAGGAAAACTTTTTGTTTCAGGATCAGAAAAGGCGTACTCATAACTTTCCGTATATCCGCCTGCCGCCGAACTGTAAAGGGCGAGTATAGGATTATTTTCTTTATCCAAAGCAATAAGCCCGTTTGTTTCTTCAATAGCTTCATCGGCAAGCGGTTCTTCCGTATTTGCACCAAAATATACTTGGCAGGATACGGAATCGCACAAATCAAATTCTTCATAAGCTTTTACTCTCGGCGTTACGGCATAATTTCTTGCTGCAATCGTTTGAGCTTTTAAAGCTTCTAAGCCGAATTTTACAGGCATCTCATTAGGAACAACTCCTCTCAGATAATTTTTCAAACTAAGTATGTTCACTATAGCAAATTTGTCTTTATTTTTACTGCTTCTCGTAAGTTCGATGAAACCTCTGTATAAAGCCTGTTTACCTTTACGTTTTAACCCGTTCACGGAAATAAAATTTTTATCGGTTATCGG
>CANRHJ010000068.1 GCA_947630355.1 Candidatus Gastranaerophilales bacterium
AATGAAACTCAAAAAATAGATTACTCTAATATTATTGGTCTTGAGTTACACGAAGAAAATGAATTGAAAGTATCAACTACTAAAAGTGTTGTTTATGGTGCTTTGTTGGGAGCAATGGGTGGCATTGGTGCAGGTATAGTTGGTGGCGCACTTGGTGGTATAGAGAATAAAAATCACTATGTTCTTGAAATTCAATTCAAGGAATATGACGAAGAAAAAAGTCTTTATATAACATCAAATAAAAATGAACTGATAACTCTTGCTAAAAATATAGAAGAACAAGCAAATAATAGGAGTGGAAATGGACATTAAAACACAAATAAATGATAATTTAATTATTTGATTATTTATACTCTTCAAATTGGACTTTTCCGAAATAATCAAATTACTCAATTAACCACAGCAAATATCGGATATTGCAAAACGTAAAAATAAAAATCTAAAACCTTTAGGATAATTTTTTATTATTTTAATGCTGAGAGAAAATTATAAAATATACAGATACCGACTGAATTATCGATATTTTAAAACTTTTCGGTTTAAGTAAACAGTTTATTATTTTTTAACCGGATACAAATCACAACAAAGATTGCAAGGGGAAAAGACTTTATGCAATTTTAATTTAAGCCGGAAATCTTTAAATTTGTCGTTATTAATAATATCTTTTAATTTTTCGTTTTTTAAATTTCCCATTCTGACGGGTAAACAAGGATAAACGTCACCTTCAGGGTTAATAAAGATATCAGAGAAAGGAAATTTGCAAGGTTTGTATAACTCCGCGGGAGCATTTTCATTGTTATCATAAATGAACTTAATCGCATCAATTGAAGAATGCGGTTTAAATTTTGGCGCCCATCTGATTAACGTGTGTGCATTTTCAGATAAACGTTCAAGCTCGTTATAAATTTGTTCGAATTTTTCAAAATCAAAATACTTTTTAATCGGATATTGTTTATTCAAAAAGTCTTGAGGAAATTCATCAAGCAATATCGGGTTTTGTCTTATGCTTGTTGTTCTGATGAAAGAAAAAGTTATAAAATCAATTTTATTTTCATTACACAGTTTATATAATTCAGGTAAATCTTCAAGATTTTCATCCAAAACTACCGTTTTTACTTCCGTTAAAGGCGGTTTATTTTTTTTATGCGAATTAAAATATAATATATTTTCCAATGATTTATCAAATGCACCTTTTTTACATCTTAATTCATCATGTTTGTCTTTTATTCCGTCTAAAGATACGCTGAACAATAATATTTTTAATTTTAATAATTCATCTATTTTGGCTTTATCCAGTAATGTTCCGTTTGAGAAAATGTTGATTTTTCCAAACACGTGTTTTGATGCATATTTTAATAAGTCAAATATATCATCTCTTATAAAAACTTCTCCGCCCAAAAAGGAAATAAACGCGTAACGGGGAATTTGATTTATAATGTTAATCCATTCTTCTTTCGTAAGTTCGTTTAAATTTCTTTCATGCCCCAAATAACAAAACGGACAAGTCAAATTACACCGATAGGTTAATTCCAAAATATATCTTAAAGGTGGCAGAATAGCACCTTGTCTGTTGTTATATGAGAAATTCGAATAGGAATTTCTGGCCAAATCAAATAAAAAAGAGCTGTCAATCTTCATAATTTATACCGATATTGAATTTTTAACCAAACGTAATCCGTATTTTATATAATTCATAAGAACTTTAGGTGTTTTAATACTGTTAACGATTTTTGATAAAATGTATTTTGGTCTTAAATAATATTCCAAAACAGCTTTCCGTCTGAAATCTTCAACATAAGCGGGTGTTAAATCATTGTCAAAAATACCGATACATGTAAAATGATTTTTACCGTATATTTCATTATGAATTTTATTTTGAGAGTATAGCATATTATATAATTCCGTACCAGCAAAAGGCGTTGCGATATGCAATTCCACAAAATCCGTATCATTTTTATACATAGCTTTTTTTGTTTGTTCAATATCCTGTTTTGTTTCCCACGGAAAACCGATAATATAAAAACCGACCGTTTGCAATCCGGCTTTTTTAGCTGCCCGTACAGTATTATAGTTTTTTTCAACCGATGTATTCTTTTTTATTTTCTTCAGAGTTTCATCTGCCCCCGATTCCAAACCGAAAGCGACAAGGAAACAACCCGCAGCTTTCATATATTTAAACATTTCTTCATCGGCGGTATCGACTCTTGAATTTGCACACCATCTGATTTTTCCGTGTAAATCAGAGTTAATGATACTTTGGCAAAGCTCAATCGTCCACTTTTTATTTATCGTAAACGTATCGGCTTTGAAGAAAAAGTTTCTTATATTATGTTTAAAATAACACTCTCTCATTTCTTCCAAAACATTTGAAACTGTTCTAAATCTTACTTTTCGACCTGAAATTATAGGCGAAAGGCAATAAATACAAGATGACGGACATCCCCTTGCTGCTGAAATCGTAGCCAAGGGTTCTCCCGTATCGGGTATTAAATATAATTTATTATTCATCTCATCTCTATCGGGGAAAGGCAGAGAATTTAAATCTTCATCAAAATCTGAATTCGGATTAATGATATATTTCCCGTCTTTTCGGTAAATAATACCTTTGATGTTTGCCAAATTATCTTTATTGTTAAAATGTGACTCAATCAAATCACCTATAATAAATTCTTCTTCACCGCCAATAATATAATCAACACAAGAAAAATCAACGGCGGTCAAAAGTTCTTCTCGGCAATTAAAGAATATAGCACCTTTTATAATAAACGAAATATTCGGGTATAAAGCTTTTATATCTTTAATAATTTTTAAATCGTCAAATAAAGTGGCATTTGTTGTGCTTAAAAAGATTACATCCGGCATATAAGACTTTATATCGGCTTTTAAATTATCAATTATTAAATTTTCGCTTTGATAATCTTTTAAAAATATACCGTATCCTCTTTGTTTTAAAATAGAAGAAGCATAGCCCAAATCATTGCAAGCCCGCATGGAATTTGCCGCAGATTTATTAACGTTCAACTGGCATCTGTCTTCGCCTCTTTGATATAATTCTCCGGGCGGATATATTAACATAACTTTCTTCATGTACAAATTATATCATATTATGATACAGTTCGTAAAACATTTTGTAAGATTATAATCCAGCAAACATACCGTTTTAATGAATAATTTGTTTTAAACAATTGGTAATAAAACAGTTAAATTATATCCTAAAGAGTTTTATTGGGAATCTTCTTTTTATTAGAAAATTAGAAGAAAAACATTTAAACTAATTGTTGATGAAAATGAATATTTACAAAATATAGAATATTTCAAACCCAGCTTCTTATGGGACTATGAAATAGCAAAGAATCATAAAAATATTGCATATAAACCCCCGAAGTATTTTTATGTGCAAATTATATTGTATTATAGTATAATTGGCTTATGGATAATACATGCAGCAATAAACCCGATTTGAGTATCGTTATTCCTTGCCTTAATGAGGAAGAAACAATTGAAGTTTGTATAAAAAAATGTATAAGTGCATTTAATACGTTGGGAATTAACGGTGAGGTTATAGTTGTTGATAATAACTCAACCGATTTATCCTCGGATGTTGCAAAAAAAGCCGGTGCAAAGGTTATATTATATCACAAAAGAGGTTACGGAGCTTCTTTAATAGAGGGTTTTAAGCATGCCGAAGGAGAATATATATTATTCGGTGACGGCGATGATTCTTATGACTTTACCGAAATATATAAGTTTTGGGAGATGAGAAATGAAGGTCAAATGATATTGGGCAGCAGATTTAAAGGCACAATTCATAATGGTGCAATGCCTCCTTTACACAGATATTTTGGCACTCCTTTTTTAACATCAATTCTTAATTTCTTATTCGGAACAAAAATATCGGATTCTCAATCAGGTATGAGAATGTTCAAAAAATCCGATATAGAAAAATTTAATTTTGAATGTATGGGAATGGAATTTGCTTCCGAATTACTAATTAAATTTGCTACAAATAATTTAAAAATTCGGGAAGTCCCTATTTCACTATACAAAGACGGTCGTACAAATAACAAAACTCACTTAAGACCTTTTATGGACGGTTTCAGACATTTATTTTACATGCTTAAATGTAAAATACACCCAAAAAGATAAAAATAATTAATTATAAATAAATTATTACAAAAAATATTAATATCAGGCTGCATATAAATTATATTGATGTTTGAACTGAACATCTGCCTTTAATCATTTTAGGCTTTAGTTCTTCTTTGTGAATTTTAATGTATTTGATTATCAATTTGAAATATTCCTTATAATCGTTTGTAACTAATTGTTCATGGCAATTTTTACACCAAAAAGAGATTGTATGACTTCCTGAAAAAACAGAACCAACCACTTTATATGGAATTAAAACTTCTTCCTTACTGCAAATAGGACATTTAACTTTTGGGAAGATATTATTTTCTAAATAATACGCTCCAAGCCATATTATTCCTGCTTCCATTAGCATATCCTCACTAAAATTAAGATTTTTATCATGAGAAAAAATTTGAGGATAAATTTCCCCGACATTGTGGTCGTTTTGATAGTCCGATTTTTGAGCTGCAAGTTCTGTTTTTGTGACAAATTTGGGCATTTTTTGCCTCCTTTCGTTTTTACTACTACTTTCATAAAGGTGGCAAAAGAAAAGACTCATCGCTATGACGAGCCCTTTTGTAAACTCATCATCCAAGCATTAGCACCTAACTTAAAAGGTTGCTGTGTGGTCGTCGGGCTTGTCCCTCACACACTCTTTATGAGTATTTTTATATTATCACTTTTTTTAATCCTGTCAACCGATTAAAAGAACAGCTTATTTATAATTTATTATAATTTAAGAGTTCTTATCAAACCGTCAGCAACATCATTAAGAGCTTTTGCACTCGGATGTTCTTTATCTTCCGCACGCCAGATTTCAGAGTTTAATTCATGTCCGGCTAAATCTTCAGCATTAAGTACAATGAAACCATAATTCTGTAAATCTTTAATAAATTCACTTGTCATTGGAATATGACCGCCATCTTGATAATCGATAATGACAAATTTTGAATTAGGGAATTTTTTATCGGTTATATCCTTTGCTGCTTTTAATAATTTTAACATTCTTTCATATTGGGTATCTTTTAAAAATTTATCGGCATAAAAATAATGCCATGCTTTTTTTGTATAAAGTCCGTAGAACGGAAGAGCAAATTTTGATGGAGTTTTAGCAATTAATTCTCCGTCTTTAAATGAATATATCATATTAATTTCATAACAGACATTGTCAGTAAGACTTACCGAACCTTTATATAGATTTGAAATACTTTTTAAATGGTCATTAATAAACAAATATACAATATATTGCGGATTTGTAATATTATTTTGTTTTAAATGATTATAGAAATTACTGTCTTTTAAATCATAAATAGTATTGATTATACTGCCACTCGGAATAGCTCTGTTTACGGTAGTTCTTCCCGTTTTTTCATAGATTCTATAAGGCAGTGATTCCTCCTCTTCTAACAAAGCACCGTACATGTATGAACATCCGAAAAATATTATTGGAGATTTCTTTTTCCCTATATTTGTTTTTCTGTAATTGGTATAATCTTTTTGATTAAATACCCTGACAGGTCCATACCTTTGTGTTAACAGAACACTATTTGAACCTTTCTCTCGTGCAGCTCGGTTTCCATTATCCATATATTCTTTTGAATCATATTTAATTAATAAATATGATATAAATTCCAAAATTATAAATAAAATAACTACAACTACTAAATTTATGAGTATGATTTTTTTCATGCACACAATACTAACATAATTTTTGTATTGTGTAAATTGCAAAAAGACACTTGGTTTGATTATTGTAAAGAAACACATGGTTTGATTATTTCGGCAAGATGATTTCAAATTTTAAATATTTTGCACTTTATTTTATACAACTTTCTTTTTTGGTTTTAGTGTCATAAATTATAACCCTATGATTAAACATATCAGGAATTATTAATTTATTATTTCTTAGGGTAATATCAGCAGGAGTCATTCCTTTTTTAGAAAAAACTACCTTTTGCTCACCATTCATATTAACTTCATAAATTGAAGAAGTCAGCCAATCTGAAACATAGATTTTCTTATTATCTTTTGATATTGCAGCACCATCATATAAAAGAGGGGTTGAATTTAATTTTTCAACAGTTGGGTTATTTATATCTTTTATAATATAAACTAAATTTTCATCTTTTATATTTTTAAAGTCTTTTGTTATAGATACAACTACTGCTCTACCCTTTTTAATTGCAATTCCGTTTGGAGAGGGGATATTCAGCCAAAGTTCGGGGTTTAAATTATCCTCTTTTAAATTTAATTTATAAATTCTATCTGTTGTGGTTGAAGTTATATATAAATTATTTTTATATAAGACAATATCATTTAAAACAGTATCATCAGGGGAAAAAGTGAGCTCGGTCGGATTTATGGTTAATTTTTTTAAATCAAATATTTTTAATTTATCTCTATCGCAAACATACAATTTATTTTTATAAACAGCCATTGCAGTCGGTTTATAAAGAGCTCCTTTATTAATTACTGTTTTAAATTCCCCCTTTTTATAATAAAGAACGAAACCGCAAATTTTATTCATATCTCTTGAGCCTTTGTTTGAGATGAATAAACCGCCTTTGTATGGCAAAACACTTTCATTGAAAAATATTTCACCCGCAAAAGAATAATTTATGCTAAAAAATATAGTTAAAATTAATATAAATTTTTTCATTTTATGCACTTCAAAATTTTTAATCCGGTAAAACGGTTTCTAAATAACGTTTTTTAGCTTCTTCATAAGGTGGGTTAAAAATTCTTTTTTCAGTATTTAATTTGTGAATTTTTTCCATTTCTTTATCAGACAGGCTAAAGTCAAAAATATCAATATTTTCTTTTATATAATCAGGATTGCTTGCACCGGGAATTGTAATAAATCCTTTTTGAATGTGCCATCTTAAAATAATTTGTGCAGGTGATTTTTTGTGAGATTTTGCAATTTTATTGATTGTTTTATCCTTTAAAATCAAGCCGTTACTTTGCCTGCCGCCAAGAGGATACCAGTTTTCCTGCTGCATATTCTGTTCTTTAATGCGTTTTTGCCAGTATTCTCTTTGAGCGTAAGGATGACATTCCATTTGCATAATTTGCGGTTTAACTTCCACAGTCTTAAAAAATTCATCAAAAACTTTTTCGTCTTTATCAAAGTTTGAAATACCAAGAGCTTTGATTTTTCCATCTTTGTATGCTTTTTCTAAATCTTTCCAAGCACCCATAACATCACCCACAGGCTGATGAACATAAACTAAATCAACGTAGTCTAAATCTAATCTTTTAAGCATTTTTTCAAACGCCTCTGCGGTTTTACCTTCGCCAAACTCGCTTGGCCACAATTTTGATGTAACCCAAATTTCTTCACGAGGAATTCCGCTATCTTTAATCGCTCGACCGATACTTCTTTCGTTTCCGTAAGCGTGTGCAGTATCAATATGACGATAGCCTGCTTTCAGTGCGGTGAGTGCTGCTGTATATGCTTCGCTTTCGCCCTCGCCTTCAGCAAGCATAAATGTTCCAAGCCCTAATTGAGGAATTTTTGTTCCGTTGTTTAGTTCAATATTTGGAACTTCTGCGGCATTAACACATAAAGTTAGTGCCGTACTTAAAACAATTGTCGCTAAAAATTTCTTTAACATTATTTATTCCCTTTCAAGTTTTTTCCGTAAAATTCGCTTAATTTTTCTACTGCCTGATTTACATATTCAGGTTTGTAATACATTTCAATATGGGTTGCGTTTGGAATAACCACATATTCTTTAGGTTCAAGTGCTTTGTCGTAGGCTTCTTTGCTGAAATAAGCAGATTCAGCGTTTTCACCGACTATAAATAAAACAGGTCTTGGCGATACAAATTCGGGTCTGTCAAAGGCAGTAAACGCTGCTTGTTCAGCGTAATTTGAAAAGATATATTTATTCTCACTTCTCGGGTGTTTTGCTAAATCAGTTCTGTAGTATTCGTAGCCTTGACGATACATCGGAGGTGCATTTTCAGGAATTTCCTCTAATGAATTTGGAACATAGCCATTGTATTTAATTTCACCACCGTTAACTTCTTTTGTTCTTTGTTCTGCTGCATCTTTTAGTTTTTGGTGTTGCTGCTCGATTGTCATAGAGTCGTTTAAACCCTGACGTCTTGCCCTGCCTAAATCAAATGCGGAAACTGTTGCAACTGCTTTAATTCTCATCTCTGTTTCGGCTGCATTAAAAGCATAACCGCCGCCTGCACAAATTCCCAAAACTCCGATGTTATCTTTATCAACAAAAGGAAGTGTTGTTAGATAATCAACGCTTGAGCGGACATCTTCAACTCTTGATGATGGTCTTTCTAAAAAATGAGGTTCGCCGCCACTTTCGCCTTGATATGCGGCATCATAAGCAAGAGTTACAAATCCTTGTTCAGATAGTCTTTTTGCATATAATCCTGCAACTTGTTCTTTTACTCCGCCTGCCGGATGAACGACAACAATTGCGGGATATTTTTTATTTACGTCAAAGTTTTCAGGTTTATATAATTCACCTGCAATTTTTACATTATTGAATGTTTGAGTGTAAAATATCTTTTCTTTTTGAGTCTTATCTTTCATTGTTTCACCTTTCGCAAATGTTTGTACTTCAAATGCACCTATCAGCAACAGGGCTGATAGAGTAATAATTAAACCTTTTTGCATTTAATCTCCTATTTAATTTGTTTTAACCAGTTATCAATTTCTTTATCTGTTTCAGAGTTTCCTTTTTCATAAACAACAAGAGGAGATAATACTTTTGAACCTTTTGCAAGTTTAGCCATATCCTCTGCTATTGTATATTTTCCGCCGCCACCATGGGTGATAAAGGGAATAATTGTTTTACCTTTAAAATTGTTTTCTGACAAGAAGGTTTTAACAGCAGGAGCCATTTCATACCACCAAGCAGGTGTGCCTACAAAAATAATGTCATAACCTGAAACATCGCCATTGTCTTTAAGAGCTGGTTTTGTTCCTTCATCGTGCTGTTTTTTAGCAACCCCATAGGCAGTTTCATTGTAATCAGTTGGGTACGGAATTGCAGTTTCAATTCTAAACATTTCACCGCCAACTGATTTATGAATTTTTTCAGCAATTGATTTTGTGTTACCGCCCCAAGAAAAATATGCGATTAATATTTTTTTATCCATAAGTCCTCCTTGTGAATTTTGAGCCTTTACAAATGTACATCCCGTACAAATCAGTAATATTGATATAATAAACAGTAATAATTTTTTCATTTTTACCTCGCTAAATTAATAATCATTTCAACCGTTTCGGGGTCGTGATGAGAGAAAAACAAACTGTGTCCTAAATCAAGCGTTCTGATTTGTTGTAGTTCTTCGTTCGTTAATTCGAAATCAAAAATATTAAAGTTTTGCTCCATTCGCTCTTTCTTAACAGATTTTGGAATAACAATCACACCTTCTTGAGTCAAAAACCTAAGGGCTGTTTGAGC
>CANRHJ010000069.1 GCA_947630355.1 Candidatus Gastranaerophilales bacterium
CAGGAATACCTGTTTCAAGAGCTACGGAAGCGACACCTTTTGAAACTTCAGCACAAACATAATCATAATGTGAAGTAGAACCTTTTATAACGGCGCCTAATGTTATAACCGCATTATATTTACCGGATTTTGCCGTTTTTTTTGCTATAATTGGTATTTCAAATGCTCCGGGTACCCATATTATATCTATGTTTTCTTCTTTTGTTCCGTGTCTTAACAGTTCATCCTTTGCTCCGGATAATAATTTTGAACCGATAAATTCATTAAATCTTGCAACAATTATACAAAATTTTTCATCTTTAACAGTTAACATTCCTTCAATTATGTTTGTCATAATATCTCCTTATGAAAATTTATAACTTGATTTTACAATAGTGTAAATAAATATAAAAGTTTTATATATAAAGTTTTACATGATTTTATGTAAATTAATGTAAATAATAGCATTCATTTGAAGTCAGTTATAAATATTTTAAAAGTGAGCCGATAGCTTTTTCTTATTTTACGAAGTGTTTATATATTTCAGTAAAGGCGATATCACGTAAAATTTGAACTTTAAGTTTTTCAGAATTTTCAAAATCTATTTGATTTCTTATTTTTGCAATAAAAGATATTTTGATATTTTTTCCGTAAATATCTTTGTTAAAGTTAATAATGTGTACTTCTGTTTTTAATTTTGGAACTCTCATGTGATTTAAAATTCCGTTATAGTTCATTCCGTCAATATTAACACTAACGAAATAAACTCCGTAGGGAACCTTAATTTTATCTTCAGGATATAAAATATTTGCGCTGGGGAAACCTAGTTTTGATGCAATTTTATCTCCGTGTTGAACAATTCCGCTTATAAAGAATTTATAGCCGAGAAGTTCATTTGCATCCTGAAAATTACCCAGATGAATTAAATTCCTTATAACAGAGCAGCTCACAATATTATTTTTCACGACGAAAGGCGGTACATTATAATATTTATATCCGAAGGCGCATTGATTGTCTTTAAGAAATTGTGAAGTTCCTTTTCTGTTAAAACCAAATGTGTGGTTAAATCCTGTTGTTATGGCGACAGGCGAAAAATATTTTATCAATATATCTTTTAGGTATGAGTCTGCGCTCATTGAGGCAAAATCTTCAAAATTGAGTAATACAACATTATCAATACCTATATTATTTAAGATTTCCAGCTTTTCATTCAGTGTTAATATTTGTTCAACTGTGTTTGAACTGATTACTAATGACGGATGGTTTTTAAATAAAATTACGCAAGAATTTGTATTATATTCTTTTGCAATATGAATAGCATTTTTTAAGACTACTTTATGTCCCAAATGCAGTCCGTCAAAATAACCTAATGCCAATGATGAGTTTTTTATATTTAGTAAATCATTATAAATTTGCATAATGTAATTATAGACAAAAATCAAAAATTGTAGAATACTAAATTTATAAGGGGAAGTTTAAGTGCCAAATAATAACATTAAAAATATTAATACTATAAAGATGCCGTGTATATATGATACGTGGGAGAAATATTTTGGTGCATATTTTACTCAAAGCGGTGAAGCAATATTCAGGTTTTATACTTTTCCCGATGTTAAGAACGTAATATTGCAGATAAAACGGGAAAAGATGCCAATAACTTCCTACAATATGGAAAACACAGGGTTTGGTATATGGGTATTGAAGCTGGAAAAAGATAAAATAAGTAATTATGACAGATATCGTTTCATAATTGATTATAAGGATGAGCAAATACCCGTAAAGGATCCTTGTTCAATGTATCAGGATTCATATTTCAAATGGTCACGAATATATAATCATTCATTGTTTGAATGGAGTGATAAAGACTGGATGTGCGGTGAAAACCATAAAAGAATAAGCAGGCTTTCCAATCAGACAAACAAACTTCATCCCGTTGAAGCATTGAGAATATTCGAAATGCATATAGGAACTCTGACTAAGGAGGGAACTTTTTTATCGGCAATAGAGAAATTGAAGTATATATCTGACGAATTAAAATTCAATGCAATAGAACTGATGCCGGTTGAGAATACGTATTCATTTAACTGGGGATACGATGGTGTGGATAAATACGCGCCTAATCATACATACGGAACACCTGATGACTTAAAAAAATTAATAGATACTGCACATCAATTAAACTTAAATGTAATAATGGACATAGTTCCAAATCATTTGGGACCTGATATTGCGCAATTGCAAAAGACCGGCCCGTATATTGAAGGTGAAAATTGTTTCGGATATAAGTTTAATTACGAAAAGGATGAAAACAGTTCTCATGTGCGTGATTTTATAACGGGGGCTGCGTTAAATTGGATAATAAATTATCACTGCGACGGATTAAGAGTTGATATGACAAAATTTATGTGCAGTGATTTTACAATGAAACAAATGGTGGCCGAGATAAATTACCACGCGCCGGATGCGTTCTTGATAGCGGAAGACGGACGGGATAATGATAGCCGCGTTACGAAAGCATTTTCCGCATCCGAACAGGAAGAGAATGAATTAAATCATGAAAAATTTATAAACAGAATAAAAAAGAATGATGTATCCTTATCTGCATTAGGGTTTGACAGTGAGTGGGATTTTCCTTTCCATAAACAGATAGCTGCATCTGTCTTAGGTGTATGGGATTGCAGAGAAAAAAATTTATGTGCTCTGGATTATTCTTTAAGAGATGCTCAATCAAGGGTTAAATATCCAATGAGTCATGATGAAATAGGTAACGTGGACGGTACAAGATTAATATCAAAAATATTAACAAACGAATTAAATTTGAATGACAAAGTCTGCGAGTGTTGTCACAGCTTAAAATGTAAGCTTGCCGCCCACGCTGCGCACCGAATAACAGCCGCTTTCTTAAGTGGTGAATTGGAAAAAATGAGTGATGATGAACGAAAGAATTTTTATAAAGAAAATTCCCTTGATGCGGATTTCACAATTGAAGATATTTATAGTGCCGTAAAAAAGGCTTTTGAAATGCAAAAATTAGCTACAGGGAAGGTTTATTCAATACCCGGACCAAAGATGATTTTTCAGGGTGATGAGGCTGCTGATATTTCGTACTTTAAATTCTTCAGAAAATTTTCTACAGGTCCCGAACCTTATCTTAGGGATAAAGGTTATGAACCGGGTCTGCCTGCTTTTTTAGATTCCAAATTATTCAGTGTTATACCTTGTAATAAATATTCTTATATTAATACTTCAATGCGTGAATATGTAAGAGATTTAAATGTATTATGCGAAAACAATATCGCACTTTCAAACGGTCATATTGAGAAAACAATCGTAAATGAAAATGCGCAAATTCATGCGATTTATTGCAGAAAAATATATAATGAAATATTTTCAATATCTAATTTTTCGGATAATAATTACGACAGATACGGCATAATGTTCCCCAAAGGTCAATGGCGGGAAATTTTAAACTCCGATGAAACCCAATATTCCGGCAGCGGTGTATATTTAAATCAAAATGAAATAAAAGAACAATTCAGTTATATAAAAATAAGCAGGTACGGTATAATCTTTTTTGAAAAAGTAAATTAAATTTTTTCAAGTAAATAATTTATTGCCCCTCTGTTTTCGTCAAAAACGGATTTTGCATTATTACAAAACTGATTATATTTGTCTATATTCGAATAGAAGGAATTTAATTCGCCGATTAATTGAGAAACATCTGAAACAATTACTGCACAGTTTTTTTCGGTAACTATTTTATAGACATCTTTAAAATTGAAGATACAAGGTCCCGAGATAACGGGTTTTCCCCAAATATTAGCTTCTAAAGGGTTGTGTCCGCCCGTAGAAGAAAAGCTGCCGCCAATAAAAGCCGTATGACAGAGCGAAAATAATTTAGACAGTTCTCCCATTGTATCAAGAAGTATAATTTCTTTATTTTCAAAATTATCATTATTTGAGCGTTTGCCCCAATTAAAACCTGTATTTTTTATTAATGCAATAACTTCATCATATCTTTGCGGATGTCTTGGTGCAATAAGCATAACTGCATCACTATGATTTTTTTTCAATTCACAAAATGCTTTAAGTACTATTTCATCTTCGCCTTTATGAGTGCTTGCGGCAATAAATAATCTTTTGCCGTCTGTTTTTAATTGATTTCTGTATTCTTCAATTTGGGTTTCCGTTAAGTTTTGGTTGATATCAAATTTTAAATTTCCCATTACATCAACTTTAGCGTATTCTGCACCGAGCGCAATAATCCTTTGAGCATCGTCTTTTGTCTGCATGAAGATTTTTTCATACTTATTCAGAAAAGATGCAAGGAACCATTTTATTTTTTTGTAACCGTCAAAAGAATGCGGAGATATTCGTCCGTTAATCGTATAAACTTTAATATTCTTTGCTTTAGCAGTATAAACGAAAAAAGGCCATATTTCAGTCTCAGCAATAATAACTTTTTCGGGATTAAATGTATTAAAGAAAGATAAAACGCTGAAGAAAAAGTCAAACGGGTAATACGTAACGGTATCAGCTATATCCGAGAAGGTTTTTTTTGCTATTTCATGACCTGTTTTAGTTGTTGTTGTTATAACAAGATGTTCGTCAGGATGAGAGGCTTTATATAATTTGATTAATTCTTTGACCGCGTTAACTTCGCCGACAGACACAGCATGAAAGACGGTTGTTTTTTGTCCATTTTTGTCAAACTTGTAAAATCCCGTTTTCTGCCAAAAACCGGCTCTGAATTTAGGCTGAATAATCAATGCCGCAATAATTACCGGTGAGAGCAGCAAGGTTATTAATATAAGAAATAAGTTGTAAACATATACCATATTAATTATCTTCATTATTTTCTTTAACAGGTTTAGTATCCGGCATAACTATTTCTTCCGGATTGTTATATCCTTCGGGATTTATGATTTGGATGCCGAATTTTGTTCTGAATAAATGCTTTACAGTGTCGCTTTGGATATCATACATCATATTGTTAAATAAGTCGTAAGCTTCTTTTTTGTATTCCAGAAGCGGATTTTTTTGTCCGTATGCTCTGAGTCCGATGCCGTCACGAAGCATATCAATATTGTGTAAATGGTCAATCCATTTGTTATCGACAACTCTTAAAAGAATATCTTTTTCCAGATGGCGCATAATGTTATCGGAGCTGAACGGGACTTCTTTCGGCTGTTCAAGATTATATTGGCTTGTTACGTTGTTATAAAAATCTATAGTCTTTTGTTCGTGGTCTTTATATGCGGCAAGAGCCATATCTCTGATTTTTGCATAGACATTATCAAATTTAAGACCTTGTATATCTTTAACTTCAAGATTTGATAATTGCGGAATAACCGAATGGATTTCTTTAACAAGAGATACCAAGTCTTCTCTTATGTATTCATCGGGATTCATACCCGGTGCTATGTATGATTTCAGTAACCTGTCTGTTTCTTTTTCAATCATGAAAGTAATATCTTCGTGAAGATCAGAATTTTCAAGCACTTTGTTTCTTTGGGCATAGAATTTTTCACGCTGAAGATTCATAACGTCGTCATATTCAAGTACATTTTTTCTTGCATCAAAATGGAAGGTTTCGACTTTCTTTTGATTACTTTCAATCTGTCTGGTAATTAATCTGTTTTCAATAGCCAAATCTTCTTCAATATTAAGAGAATTCATAATAGCCATAATTTGCTGACCGCCGAAGATACGCATTAAGCTGTCTTCAAGCGAGAGGAAAAATCTCGTGGAACCGGGATCGCCTTGACGTGCGGCACGTCCTCTTAACTGGTTATCAATACGTCTTGATTCGTGTCTTTCTGTTCCGATAACATGTAAACCGCCGGCTTGAACAACTTTAGCGTGTTCTTCATCGGTAATTTTTCTTGTTTCTTCAAGCACTTTTGATTTAATATTTTCATAATCGGGGTTGTCAGGCGTAATTCCGCTCGCAACAAGTTTTTCTTTCGCAAGGTATTCGGCATTACCGCCCAATAGAATATCGGTACCTCTGCCCGCCATATTCGTTGCTATTGTGACGGCCCCGAATCTGCCTGCTTGCGCTATGATATATGCTTCTTTTTCGTGGTGCTTCGCATTTAATATATGATGTTTTATGCCGCGTTTCTTTAATATATCGGATACCAATTCCGATTTTTCTATACTGATGGTACCTACAAGAACGGGTCTGCCCTCTTTATGCATTTTTATTATTTCATCGACTACGGCAAGATATTTAACTTTTTCGGTTTTATAGATTATATCGGGTAAATCAATTCTTATATCTTTTTTATTTGTAGGTATTCTGGTTACTTCCAGGTTGTATATTTTCCCGAATTCAGCTTCTTCCGTCATGGCAGTACCTGTCATACCCGCTAATTTCGGATACAACCTGAAAAGATTTTGAAATGTAATACTTGCTAAGGTTTGCGTTTCATCTTGAATTTTAACGGCTTCTTTCGCTTCAACAGCCTGATGAAGTCCGTCAGACCAACGTCTGCCTTCCATTAATCTTCCTGTAAACTCGTCTACTATGATTACTTCACCGTTTTTTATTACGTAATCGGTATTCAAATGAAACAGTTCTTTTGCCTTCAAAGCTTGGAGCAAGTGATGAGCATACTGATTGTTAATATCAAATAAATCTTTAATATCAAGGATTTCTTGCGCTCTGTCAATACCTTCTTCAGTTAAGATGACGTTTTTATTCTTTTCATCAACTTCATAGTGTTTATTTTTTTCTAACTGCGGAGCAACAGCCGCCATAGTTCTGTATAATTCCGCAGATTTATCAAGCCTTCCGCTTATAATTAAGGGAGTTCTGGCTTCATCAATAAGAATACTGTCAACTTCATCAATAATAGCGTAATTATATGGTCTTTGAACTCGCTGCTCAACGGAGCCGGCCATATTATCTCTGAGGTAGTCAAATCCGAATTCATTATTTGTTCCGTATGTTATATCGCATTCATAGGCAAGTTTTTTTCTGTTAAAGTCGTCATAATCGTTCATGCCGGAGAGAATAACGCCGACAGACAATCCGAGAAATTTAAATATTTTCCCCATCCATTCGCTGTCTCTTTGAGCCAGATAGTCATTAACTGTAACAATGTGAACGCCTTTCCCTGTCAGTGCATTTAAATATGCAGGCAGAGTAGCAACGAGAGTTTTACCTTCACCGGTTCTCATTTCGGCAATTTGACCTTCGTGAAGGAAAATGCCGCCTAACAATTGAACATCAAAGTGGCGCATATTAAGCACTCTTTTTCCGGCTTCTCTGACAACTGCAAATGCTTCCGGCAAAATAGAATCAAGAGCTTCTTTTTCAAGCTGTCTGTCTTTTTTTATATCGTCGCTGGTATGCCTTTTCGATAAAATTTCTTTAAATTCCAAAGTTTTATTTCTTAATTGCTCATCGGAAAGCGCTGAAATTTCAGGTTCTAAAGCATTAATGTGCTCAACAACGGGCATTACTTTTTTAATTTTATTATTATTGGGATCACCCAGTAATTTTAAAAGAAAGTCAATCATTCTCCCTAATCTCCGTTAATATCCTTATTACTTGAATTTTATCATATAAATATTTTTTTTAAATACGGTTTTCCCCTATAAATTGTTCGGTAATATTTTGTTTTTATAAAGGTTAAAATTTTACATTGTTTACCGAAAAGCGATGATAATTCTAACAAAAGCTGATGTACAAATTACATTTAGCTTATTTAACGATGTTAATTATTAAAATTAATTATAAAATAATGTAAATTTTTCTTAACAATTTATATAAAATCAGCAATTTTTAACATTTATAGCATTAATTGTAGTAGAATAAGTTAATGTAAGGAAGGTAATAAAATGAATGTTTCTGCAGTAAATTGTACACCAATTAAACCTCAGGTAGCTTTCGGAAATTCCGTAAGAAGTTACGATGATGTTCATTATGATACTGAATATCAAGACAGATACAATCAGCTTACAGAGTTTGCAGATAAAGTTGATAATGATTATGTAAATTCAAGTAATATAAAAAAGCCGATAGCAGCATTTTTATCAGTAGGCTTAGCAGCATTGGTAGCATTTGCTACAGGTAAATTAGTTGCATCAAAAGCATCAATTATAGCTGAAAAAGTTAAATTGGATTTACCGTCAATGTTAGATAACGGTTTGAAAAAAGCATCAAATAAAGTTAAGACATTCGGTGAAAAATTAAAAACAGAAGTTCCGGCAACAAAGGGTCAACAAGTAAAAAATGCTTTAGGTAAAGCGATAACATTTTCTGAAGAAAAAGCAAAAATGGTTTATAAAAAGCTTGCATATTCAGGCGTAAAACCGACAGATTCCGCAGAAATAATTAAACAAAAGGCATTTGCAAATATCGGCGGTATAACCGGTCTTGCACTCGGACTTCCGGGATTTTGTGCAAAAGACAGTAATTCTGACGGTGTAAATGATATTTTACAAAGAGGTCAAAATGCATATACGGGTGCTAAAACAAAAGCAGCACAAGCACTTTCCGAGTGCGGTAAAATAGCTGAATTGGTTGATATTTTATCATAACAATTTTCTAAGAAAAAATATAATAAAAAGACGGACTACACAATGCAGTTCGTTTTTTTTATAATATATTTATGAACAATATAATTTTAAAATATACCGATAATGATACGATAAAAGAGCTTGATGCTTTAGGTTTTGATAAATCATATATAAATGAAGCTTCTGAAAAATACAAAGGCCGAACGTATAAGTTATTTAAGTTAAAGCCTTATGAAGCAAATATCTTAAAACAAATATGCTTATCTTTGGGATTTGATTGTGCTGTATCGCGTGAATCGGTTACGTGTTCTTGTGAATATACCGATGCTTTTTTATATGCAAGTGATTCTCAAGTAAAAAAATTAATTGTTAAATTAAGAAATCAACCCTTCCGATTAAAACAAACAGCTGATTTGTTTGAAAAAGTACTTAATATTCAATTAAAAGAGATAAAGATAAGAAATAATTTTTTTAATTGGGAAAGGCCGTATATTATGGGGATATTAAATGTTACCCCCGATTCCTTTTCTGACGGAGGAATGTATTGTGATTTAAATTCAGCGATTAAACATGCCGAAGAAATGATACAAGCCGGTGCCGATATAATTGATATCGGCGGTGAGTCAACAAGGCCCGGTGCTCAAATTATACCTTTTCAAACTGAAATAATGCGAGTTATTCCGGTTATAAAAGAATTGAGAAAAATCAATGCAAATATCCCTATAAGTATAGATACAAGAAATTATGAAACTGCAATTGCCGCTTTTGAAGCGGGAGCTGACATTATTAACGATGTATCGGGATTAAAACCTGATAATAAGCTTGTTAAATTAATCAAAGAAAATGATTTGCCTGCTGTAATTGTGCATTCAGATACTGTGCCGGCTGTCTCTTCGGATTTTACACCGTCTGATATTGTCGACAGCATATATACAGATTTATTTAACAGATTAAATGATTTAGTCAGCATGGGACTAAATAGAAACAAAATGATAATTGATGCAGGTATCGGATTTGGTAAATCCGCAGATAGTAATTTCCAAAT